>DATMJF010000189.1:0-7792 GCA_035554455.1 Rummeliibacillus sp. | reverse complement strand
GTTGAGCCTCCTCGGAAGCCCGTACCGTGCTTCGCTGCGGGGTCTCACCTGTCTCGCTTTCCCGCAGGACTATGAATAGACCTCTCTGAATTAACATCGCACGAAGGAAATGCGAATGCATTTTCGAGGACTCGCCATCTTCCGCTTCATTGACAATGTTCTAATAGATTTGGCATATAACAATGGCCCAATTAATGTTCGAGTTTATTATCAAATCTTTGAATTATGAAATTAATTTACGTATAAACTGATTATCTAATTTTTGGATAATTAACATTGAAATACAATATTTAGTTAAGTAAAATAAATGTGTTCAATAAAATTTAATGATGTATCGACCACAAGGGGAGCCGTAATGGACGGCTGAGAGTGAACCCGAAGTTCTAACCCTTTGAACCTGTGAGTTAATGCTTGCGTAGGAATGTGGATAGAAACCGACTTATTTCGATGTCAGGGCTATCCTGATGTCGTTTTTTTTATGGTGAAATCTCTAATGGAAAGTTTCCTAGAATAGGCTTTGGGGCTTATGTGATCTACATCGGAACTAAGGAGGATTTGAAAATTGAACAACAAACGATTATTAATGATGGTTGAGGTTGCTATTTTTGCAGCGATCGGTCTAGTTTTAGACCAAGTATCCTTTAAACTATGGCCACAAGGTGGTTCCATTAGCCTTGTAATGGTGCCAATTGTGTTGATAGCATTTCGTTGGGGCACAATAGCAGGTCTTATAACAGGACTTCTAGTGGGAGGATTACAAGCAATAATGGGGGGCTATATATTAACGCCTCTACAAGGTTTTATTGATTATTTCTTAGCCTTTACAGCAGTTGGCTTAGCAGGAGTGATGAGAAATAAAATAATCATTGCGAGCAAAAAGGAAAGCAAAAAGCAAATGGTAGCATATATTTCAATTGGAACATTTATCGGGGGAATGTTACGTTATATTGCACATATTGTATCAGGTATCGTCTTTTTTGCAGAGTATGCTGGCAAACAAAATATCTATTGGTATTCCATTATCTATAACGGTTCATATATGATTCCAGCAATCATTTTAACGATTATTGTTGCAGCACTACTATTTACATCTGCACCTAGATTATTAGAACATAAACGATAGAACTACATGTCTAGCTACCAAAAACATGGGAGCTAGGCTTTTTCATTAAAAATTTTCAAGAATAAATCTGAGTCATAGATAATAACGTATTATTTTCAATTAATATTATAATCGTAAACATTTCCAAAAAGTATAATATGATAGCAATAGAATCCGTAAGCAAAGGTTTTATAAGAAGGCTTAACGCAAAATTGTGGTATAGTTAAGTGTAGATATTTAATGAGAAGGGATCGTTAGAAATGATTGCAAAAACGCAAGCAGAAATAGATGCTTTATTGAAAGCTGGTCGTGCAATGGCTGAAATTAGAGATACAATGAAAGCCGCAACAAAACCAGGTGTAACTACAAAAGAATTAGATGACCTAGCTGGTCGCCTATTTGAAGAAAAAGGTGCTGTATCAGGACCTAAAGCAGAATATGATTTTCCAGGATACACTTGTATTAGTGTAAATGAACAAGTTGCACACGGTATCCCAAATCATCATAAACTAAAAGCAGGTGACTTGATTAACATTGATGTATCAGGTCATGTTGACGGTTATTATGCAGATACAGGTATTTCATTTATCGTAGGAGAAGTAGACTTACCAGAAGTTCAAAAAATCTGTGACGTCGCGCAAAGTGCATTTGATCGTGCGATGACAAAAGTAAAAGCAGGTTCTCGTCTAAACCAAATCGGTAAAGCCGTAGAACGTGAAGCACATGATCATGGCTTAGCAGTGATTATGAACTTAACTGGTCATGGTGTTGGCCGTTCACTACATGAAGAACCACAATACGTATTAAATTACTTCGATGCATGGGAACGTACAATTCTTAAAGAAGGAATGGTTTTAGCTGTAGAACCATTTATCTCACAAAAAGCAGAACACATTGTAGAAGCAGGTGATGGCTGGACTTTCATCACTCCAGATAAATCACTTGTAGCACAACTTGAACATACAATCATCGTAACAAATGGTGAACCAATTATTACAACAAAAATTGATTAAAAAACACCCTGCTAATTAGCAGGGTGAATGGAGCTCTCTGAACTTATTCAGAGGGCTTTTGTTTTTTTATAAAAATAATGCCGACCACTAATACACCACTCAAGAAAAGAGCAGCAGTCGTAACAAGCAATTCTTCAAAGCCATTTTTAAAAGCAATACCAATAAAAGCCCAAATATAAACGATAGGGAATATTATATCATCATAATGGAAACGTATATGCAATGCTATCGCTGTTCCACATGTAAGCGTAATAACAGCCCATAATGGATCACTAAGTCCTAAGACGTTCCAATGATTATGAGTAAAGAGAAAGGCAATATTCATAAAAGTTACAATACTAACCCAAGCAAGATACATCGAAATTGGTAATCGTCCGCCCCATGAACGATGCCAAGCAGGATATGTAAAATACAAACCTGTTAATGACAGGAGCATTAAAATGATTGCCACAATTGACCATGTAAAATATTCATAATGCCACAGGTAAATCCATAACATATTAAGTATCGAACTAGCTACAAACAAGGCTATTTGCAATGAACTAATATGATATTCATTATGGCCATTTTTCCATAATAGATAAATCCAATTAGCCAAAATAATATAAATAAATACCCTAATAATATAAACATACCCTGCTGGACTAAATAGGACAGTATAGCTGTTGGAGATTTCACTTGTTGTATGACCATTCAGTGGAATAATATTAGCAGCTGTGCTAAATACAATCATTGCGATGTAAACAATTGTAACGACTAACAGTCTGCCCAATAAAATCTCCTCCTTTAGATTAGATTTCTAAACAAATCTAATGATCGATTACAAGTTGTTAAAAACTAAAATCATAATATAAAATCAGTCATCCTTAAGTATACAATCGTTTTGCTCCAACAACAAATACCATTTTAGTGAACTTTGCAGTAATATGTTAATATGGAAGAAAAAAGGGAGCGAGTAAAGGTGACTAAGCACATAGAAAATATGAATTTAGATCAACAGTTAGATGAAAAGATTTCCTACAAAAAAGAGTTAAAACAACTACAATTCCAAATGCTCAACATTCAGCAATTCTTATTTAATCATAATATTGGCTTAATTATTGGATTTGAAGGTATGGATGCGGCGGGAAAAGGTGGAGCTATTAAACGTTTAACGCAACGTTTAGATCCACGTGGATATGTGGTGCATCCAATTGCTGCACCAACTCAAGATGAATTAAAATATAATCACCTTTATCGTTTTTGGAAACGACTTCCTGCTCGTGGTCAAATCGGAATTTTTGACCGCACATGGTATGGAAGGGTTCTTGTAGAACGTATTGAGGGATTTGCTTCTAAGGATGAATGGGGACGTGCTTACGAAGAAATCAATCAATTCGAAAAAACATTAACGGATGATCATTTCATTCTGATGAAGTTTTGGATTCATGTTTCAAATGAGGAACAGTTAAATCGATTTAAAGAACGTCAAGAAGATCCATATAAAAAGTGGAAACTAACGGATGAAGATTGGCGTAATCGTGATAAATGGCCACTTTATATTGAAGCAGCTAATGATATGTTTGACCAAACAGATAAAAAAAATGCACCCTGGATTTTAATCGAAGGCAATGATAAAAAATATGCGCGTATTCAAGTGTTAAAGGAAACGATTAAACACGTTAAAAAAGAATGTGAACGTCGCGGTTTACAAGTTATAGATCCTGCAGAGGCTATAACACAAGAAGTGTAATAATAAACATCATATAGCTGTATGAAGTAACTCAAATAGCTTCACAATGCTATCACAAAGGGTGGGTATAGTTAGTATGGTTTTTTTAGAGGGGCAGCGTTGTTATTTACGTACATTAGAAATAGCGGATGTAATGCCATATACAGAAATGGTTGCTCGTAATATGCGTTACTGGTCTATTCATGAGCCATTACATCCGCCTGAATATTACACGGAAAAAGTACAATTAAAGAAAATTCAAGAATCTATTAGACAGATGCATGCAAATCGTGAGTATAGTTTTGGTATTTTCGCTTCTGGAACGACTGAGATCATTGGGCATATTTCAGTATATTCGATTAGACGTCTGCCTTTCTCAAGTGCATTTGTAGGATATTCAATGGATGAAGCGCATACTGGAAAGGGAATCGTTTCCGATGCACTTTCACTCGTTTCAAAATTTGCTTTTGAAGATTTATGTATTCATCGTTTAGAAGCATATGTTTCTCCGGAAAATGTAGCTTCTGTACGTGTATTAGAGAAAGCGAGATTCATAAGAGAAGGATTATTACGAAAGTTGCTATATATTAATGGTAAATGGCGAGATCATTATTTATATGCCTTAATGGAGGAAGATTATTGAAAGGGAAAGGCCGCTTGGCGGAGATGGAGAAGTAATTTTCGCAAACTCTTAAATGGAATGTAGAGAAAAGTTGTCGAATTTCCCAGGAAATATGTCGATAAAAAATTAAAAAGCGATTTTCTCGTATGTTGAGAAAATCGCTTTTTGCTATATCAAGCTGTGCACGCTAGTTTGTATTATTTAGAACCGTCTACTACGACATCTAAATGACCTGTTTTTGGGTCAATAACTAAACCATGAACAGGAATAGAGTCTAATACTAATGGATGGTTTTTGATCATTTCAACACTATTACGAACGTTAGCTTGTACGTCATCAAAACCATGTAACCATTGATTTAAATCTACTCCGGAATAATTAAGTACATCTAGTGTTTCTTGTTTAATACCACGGTCTACCATATTTCGCAGCATTTTATTCGGGTCAACTGCACTCATACCGCAGTCGTAGTGACCTACTACAAAAACTTCGTCAGCTTGTAGCTCATAAATTGCAACAAGTAAACTTCGCATAATTCCTCCGAATGGATGGTTTAAAATTGCACCAGCACTCTTGATCATTTTCACATCACCATTACGAAGATTCATCGCCTTAGGTAGTAATTCGACAAGACGGGTATCCATACAAGTTAAAATTACAAAATGTTTATCAGGATATTTACTAGTAATGTAAGGTTCATATTTTTTTTCATTCACAAAGGATTCATTGAATGTAAGAATATCATTTATTAAAGACAAGCTATCACTTCTCCTTCCCATACATTACTAATTGTAAAATAACTATTGCAAAAAGAAAATATTGAATTTTTTATTTTTTTAGTAAATGAATTGTATCTAATGCTTTTCCTGTGCCTACTGCTACTGATTCCAATGGTTCTGGAGCTAAATGTACAGGTACAGCCAATTCAATTGAAAGCCAATCTGTCATCCCTTTTAATAGAGAGCCACCACCAGTTAGTACTATACCACGATCTACGATATCACCAGATAATTCTGGAGGGCAACTTTCTAATGTTCTACCAATCAATTCTAAAATAGATAATAGACTTTCCTTTAGACAATTCTGAATTTCAAGAGAAGACACTGTAATTGTTTTTGGAAGTCCAGTAACAATATCACGTCCACGAATTTCCAATGTTTCTGATGAATGTTCAATCAGTGCATAGCCAATTTCTTGTTTAATTCTTTCGGCAGTAGGTTCACCAATTAATACGTTAAATGCTTTACGAGCGAATTGAATAATTTCTTCATTCATGTGGTCGCCACCAAGTTTCATTGTATTAGAAGTAACGATACCTCCGAAAGAGATAATTCCGACTTCTGTTGTACCGCCACCTATATCTACGATAACGCTTGCTATTGGATCACTGACAGGGAGTTCTGCACCGATTGCTGCAGCGACAGGTTCATCGATTAAGTAAACTTCTTTTGCACCGCATTGTTTAACAGCATCTTGAATTGCAAGACGCTCTACAGAAGTTGCGCCAGATGGTGCACAAACAACCACATTGGGCTTACGTAGGGATGAGCCCATTTTTGTTGAAGCTTTTTCCATCATAGCTTTAATCATTGCTGTCGTCATATCAAAGTCCGCGATAACGCCGTCTTTTAATGGACGAATAGCTTTAATAGATATTGGTGTTTTACCTACCATTTCTTTTGCTTCTAGGCCAGTAGCGATGATTTCTTTTGTGTTTGTATTGAACGCAACAACAGATGGTTCATTTAAAATAATTCCTTTGTTTTTTGTATATACTAACGTATTGGCTGTGCCAAGATCGATTCCGATTGCTGTTGTCGAAAACATACGTAAAATTCCTCCTCAAAATACCTTAGGTTACATAAGTATAAATTATATTATTCTATTAAAGTATGTTATTTTATGGTATATAACAATCATTACATAAGAGAATGAGTAGATAGTTGAAATTAATGATTAAATAATGGAATATATATAGTGTAAAAGGCTTTAAATGTTATAGGAATGTTAAATAATTGTGAGGAAAATTTAAAAAAGAGCTACTTGCATTTTGCAAGTAGCTCTTTCATATTAAAATTTAGTTTTTGGTTTTGGATCGACGATATGAGAAGTAGAAGAGTCAAGACCAACTCTTAAATAATGAACTAATAATGCACCTGATACTAAGAGTAAACCAAACATTCCACCTACTGTAGCAATAAATGAAGCCATTATCGATAACCCTCCCTAAAATTAAAAATATTCGATATTTAATAGTATACATGATTTTAGCTGTTAAAATAAGGCTAAAATATGAATTCTATAAAATCTTTAAATGAATTATAGAACACTATTATCATAACACGTTTTATGAATAATGAAATGGTTATTTATAGCAACATCTATTGATGTTAGAATGCCCAGTTACCATTGCGGAACACAGCTTCTATTTTACCGTCTTCAGTAATACCGTCGATATCCATTTCACCAGAACCTACCATGAAATCTACATGGGTAATACTACGGTTTAATCCATTATTTAACAATTCTTCCTGCGTCATGTTCGTGCCATTTTCAATACAGAATGCATATGCACTGCCGATTGCTAAATGGTTGGATGCATTTTCATCAAATAAAGTGTTATAGAATAATAGACCGGATGCTGAAATAGGAGATTGATGTGGTACTAGGGCAACTTCTCCTAAATAATGAGCACCTTCATCAGAAGCTACGAGATTTTTAAAAACTTCTTCGCCTTCTTGTGCTTCGATTTTGACGATTCGTCCATTTTCAAAGGTAATTGTAAAATGATCAATAATATTGCCACCATAGCTTAGTGGTTTTGTGCAAGATACATAGCCATTTACACCTTCTTTATAAGGGGCAGTGAAAACTTCTTCCGTAGGGATATTTGCCATAAAAGCTTTGCCAGATTGGTTAATACTACCGCCGCCACTCCATATATGACCTTTAGGCAATTCGATTGTTAAATCAGTGCCTGGAGCTGTGTAGTGAAGCTTGTAATATTTTTTATCATTTAAATATTGAACTTTTTCATGCAAAGTTTTGTCATGCTTTTCCCATGCCTTTAATGGTTCATCTAGGTCTGCACGTACAGTTTTAAAGATGGCTTCCCATAAAGCGGGTACTTGTTCTTCCTGTGGAAGTTCAGGATAGACCTTTGCTGCCCATTCAGGTGATGGGGCACCAATAACAGTCCAACTTACTTTGTTCGATTGAGTGGCTTGACGGAAATGGCTTAAGGCTTTTCCAGATGCCTTTTGTTGGTTTGCGATACGGTTTGCATTAACACCTTTTAGTAAATCTGGACTTTGAGATTTAATCGTCATGAATGCAGCTCCGTG
>DATMJF010000188.1:0-2326 GCA_035554455.1 Rummeliibacillus sp. | reverse complement strand
TACTTGCGACTTTTCAAATTGTATTTGCGTTCTCAACATTTTACGTCACCAATTCAGCTACTTCACTCTGAACGCTTTAGTGAAGGGTTAATCAATGGAATGAAGGCAATGCACGAGCCTATGAAAAAAAGGCTAAATCTTTACATTGTCACAGTTCACCTGTATTTTTCATAGTATAAACTTAGGTAAACACCTGATTTTGAGCTCTAGTTTGTAATGTTAAGAACGAGGAGGAAAGATATGTCTGCGATTACAGGGTCGCAATATATTGACCGAATAAATAAGCTGAAAACAAATGTATGGATCGATGGAAAACAGGTGACTGGTAATATTTCGGAACATCCAGCGTTTAAGGGGGTAATGCAAAGCCAGGCCAGACTGTACGATTTGCAACATGATGAAAAATTAAAAGAATTCATGACTTATCCATCTCCAACAACTGGTGAAGCGGTGGGGCTTTCCTTTTTTATGCCAAAGACAAAAGAAGATTTAGCAAGGAAACGAGCGATGGTACAGCTATGGGCTAAAGAGAGCAACGGAATGATGGGTAGAAGTCCAGATTATATGAATACGATGCTAATGACACTTGCAGCTTCAGCACATTTGCTGGATGGAGTGGAGAATTGTTTTCCTCAGAATATTAGAAAATACTATGAATATGTCCGTGAAAATGATTTATCCCTAACGCATACCTTTATCGAACCACAAGTAGATCGAAGTTATATATATTGGGAAAAATCAAAAGAGCCTATTTCAGCAAGTGTTGTGGATAGAACTACAGAAGGATTAGTTATAAAAGGAGCTCGTTTACTTGCAACACAGGGCGGTATAACAGATGAAATGTTATTAGTGTCACCAGGGAGACCATTTAAAGATGAGAGTGGATTTGCATTCTCCATTCCTAGTAACAGCAAAGGACTTAAGTTTATTTGTAGAGAATCCTTTGTTGGTGGAGAGTCCAAATTTAACTATCCATTAAGTTCTCGATTTGAAGAAGTGGATTCAATTGTTGTTTTTGATAATGTTTTGGTACCTTGGGATCGCGTATTCTTTTATGACAATATAGATGTTGCGCAATCCTATCTTAGTCAAAGCTCGTTTCAACCATTTGCATTGCATCAGGTTCTATCGCGACAGATTGTAAAAACCGAATTCATGCTAGGCATTGTTCAGTCTATTATCGAATCAATCAATATTTCAGGCTACCATCACGTGCAGGAAAAGGCTACTGAAATCATTGTTGCGTTAGAAACTTTGAAGGCTTTAGTGATTAAATCTGAAGTAGATGCAAAACTGAACGAAGCTGGTTTAATGCAACCGGATTTTACCACACTGAGAATCGGCATTAATATTTTCCCAAAGGTATATCCACGATTTACGGAAATTGTGCATTTGTTGGGAGCAAGCGGATTAATGTCCATCCCTACAGAAAATGCATTTCAATCTCCAATAAGAAAAGATTTAGACCAATACCTCCAATCCGCTGCGAGTAATGCGGAAGACCGTGTCAAATTATTCCGCTTAGCATGGGATGCCACTATGAGCTCTTTCGGCACACGTCAAACACTATATGAACGCTTCTTTTTTGGGGACCCTGTGAGAGTTACAATGGCCCTCTATCATGAATATGACAAAAAACCATATGTCGAGTTCATCAAGAAAAAGCTAGAATAGCTGAAGCAACGAGCCTTTCCTTACAAGATTTTAGCCATCAAATAAAACCTATATTAACCATCTGATCTCTACTCAATCAGATGGCTTTTTCTATGAGGCGATTTTGTAATAAAAATAATGAAATGACAAAAATAATCCGTACCAATCATACATATATTGAATTTGACGATATTCTTAAAATAAATGTTAGTATTAAAGCCAATATAAATGGCTAGTTGTATGATCTTAGGACTTAATCTTAATAAAGATTGGATGATGAAGGTTATTGAAAAATCGCTTCTTCTTATAGTTATTTTGCGTTTAATGTCTGGAAGTATTGAAGTAACAGCTGCTTTGTTTATGCTAAAATTCAATAGTTTAGAGAAAGCTTTCTATATTAATACAATGCTTGCTTTAGTAGGTCCAACTGTATTAATTGTAACTACGGCGATTGCATTGTTTGGACTAGCTGATAAAATTTCTGTGACTAGAATGATTTGCCTCTTTGCAGGAATCACGCTCATTCTTATTAGCCTAAATTCTAAATAAAACATTTGTAGGTTATTTCCATATTCAAATTTGGATGTTCCGGTACAGACGGCACTTTCCACGGGCATGGCTTCAATCTCTTCGACACTACGTTTAGGGTACTGAAAAGTGTTTAAATGCAAAT
>DATMJF010000187.1:0-4038 GCA_035554455.1 Rummeliibacillus sp. | reverse complement strand
TCATTGTTTATTGATTGTAGCGGAGGATTGCTCGACTCCCGCGGGAAAAGCGTGGCAGCTGAGACCCTGCACGTAGCGTAGCGAAGGAAGCGGCTCAGCGCACGCCCGCAGGAAAGCGAGCAATCCGTAGCGGGTATCGGTCAATCATCCATTTTTTAATGGAGAAAACTGGATAATCAACACACATGAAAAATTATATAAATTGAGGCGATTATATGCTCAAACAAGCAACATTAACAGAAGCTGCTATTGCTGCAGAACTAGCATTATTACTTTGGCCAAGTCATTCTATAGAGGAATTTACGAACGATATGCAACGTTATATTTCTTCTGAAGATGTAGCAATTTTTTTGGCTTTCTATAAAGATGAGGCGATTGGCTTTGCACAATGCCAATTACGAAATGATTATGTCGAGGGCACTGAATCTAATCCAGTAGGTTATTTAGAAGGACTTTTTGTTAAAGAATCATTTCGTCAACAAGGCTATGCCAGATTATTAGTAACTCATTGTGAACATTGGGCAAAACGAAAAGGGTGTATGGAATTTGCAAGCGACTGTGAATTACATAATGAAGAAAGTCTAGCCATGCACTTAAAATTAGGATTTACAGAGGCGAATCGTATAATATGCTTTACGAAAAAACTTTAAAATGAAAAAATTTTTACTTATGAATCAATTTCATAAATGCTATTCTAGTTAAAAAATACGATCATTATACACTTAATTTGTATAAATGATAATCTCTTCATTTCCGCTACAGACGGACGCTTTCCGCGGGCAAGCATCAAGCCTCCTCCTCACTACGTTCGTGCGGGGTCTTGATTGGCTTGCTTTTCCCGCAGGAGTCGCCGTCTTTCGCTCCATCATTACATAGGATATAGAGTAAACAAAGTCCAGTCAAAAGTAATATGTTCGTTTTTTTAGGTTAAACATCGAATTATGAAATTGATTCCTATAAGTGGGATTATTAAACTTTAGAAATACCTTAGCTTAATCAATCTGATTCTACACGATTATGAACTATAAATTAAATTAGCCTAATAATAAAAAAGACTGATTCTTTCCCATTCTTAATGGAAAATGAAACAGCCTTTTTCTTTTTGGTTATTTACTTGAATTTCTATCTTCTATACGATGAGGTAAAATGACATTTCCCTCGTCCACTTGCTCTTTGTTCATATATTTCGTTAGTAAACGCATTGATACAGCACCGATATCATATAGCGGTAGCACAACACTTGTTAGTTGAGGACGTACCATACGAGCTAATTTTGAATTTTCAAAACTAATTACTTCATAATCATCTGGAACTTTTTTACCGAAATCTTGTGCACCATGAATGATTCCGATTGCTAATTCATCACTACCTGCAAAAAATGCTGTAGGTGGGGCTTGTAGATTACTTAAAGTATTAAAGTCCTCTAAACCACTATCATATGAATCCTCAGAAGCAATCACTAGATTTTCATCTACTTCAATTCCAGCTTCTTCTAATGCTTTTTTATAGCCCTCAAATTTATATTTTTTATTAATAGTGGCTGTAAATGGCCCAGAAACGTATGCTATGCGTGTATGACCATTATCGATAAATCGTTTAACAGCTTCATAAGCAGCTTGTAAATAGTCAATATTAACAGAAGATACTGTTCTTGATTCGTCAATAGATCCCGCCAAGACGATTGGAACAGGTGAATGGCTCATTTTATTTAGTAACTCATCATTTACCTGATCACTCATCATCACGATACCATCAACTTGTTTTCCATACATATTGTCTAATAATTGCAATTCTTTTTCTTCTCGTTGATCAGAGTTTGAAAGAATGATGTTATAGCGATACATTGTCGCAACATCTTCAATACCACGAGCTAATTCTGCGTAGAAAATATTTGAAATATCCGGAATAATAACGCCAACAGTTGTCGTCTTTTTACTTGCTAAGCCACGAGCGACCGCATTAGGTCTGTACTCTAATCGTGCAATAACATCGAGCACTTTTTTTCTTGTAGTCGGTTTAACGTTCGGATTTCCATTCACAACACGAGAAACCGTTGCCATTGAAACATTCGCTTCTCGTGCAACATCATAAATTGTTACGGTCACTTGATGACACCCCTTTTCGTATCTTATTTTAATGATACGATAAATTGGAAGCGATTTTCAAGAAAATAAAAGTGACGATTCTAGTAATTCGAATCGTCACCTAATAAATTTATGATTGAACTTGATAATTTTTCATGAAATTTTGGATTTGATCATAAAAATCATCAAATTGCGGAATACTCATTTGTTGTTGAGCATCAGATAAAGCAACTGCTGGATCTGGATGGACTTCTGCCATAACACCATCAGCACCAATTGCGATAGCCGCTTTAGCACAAGGTAGCAGTAAATCTCGACGACCAGTTGAGTGAGTTACATCCACAAAGACTGGTAAATGTGTTTCTTGTTTTAAAACTGGAACAGCCGAAATATCTAATGTATTACGTGTTGCTTTTTCATAAGTACGGATACCACGTTCGCAAAGGATAATTTGGTCATTCCCCTTAGAAATAATGTACTCAGCCGCATTGATGAATTCATCAATTGTTGCAGCGATACCACGTTTTAAAAGCACTGGTTTATTTGTAGCACCCGCTGCTTTTAATAACTCAAAGTTTTGCATATTACGTGCACCAATTTGAATTACATCAATGTAATCTAAGGCTTCTTCTAAGTGAGATGGTGTAACGATTTCAGAAACAATACCTAAACCGAATTTTTGACCAACTTCTTTAAGAATCTTCAACCCTTCAAGACCTAGGCCTTGGAAATCATATGGTGATGTACGAGGTTTATAAGCTCCCCCACGCATTAATTTTAAGCCTTTTGCTTGAATAGATTCTGCAACAGCAGCTGTTTGTTCATAAGACTCTACAGCACATGGACCAAAGACAAATGTAGGTTTTCCCTTTCCGATTGGTTCACCGTTTACTGTAACAATCGTATCCTCTGGTTTGCGTTTACGTGATACTAATAGTTCTTTCTTATGATTCGTTTCTTGTAGTTTTAAAGCTGATTTGAAAATCTCTTTGAAAATGTGTTCAATTGTACCTTGACTTAAAGGACCTTGATGATGCTCTTTCAATAGATTCAACATATGTCTCTCACGAAGAGGGTCATAACGGTTTACACCTTGTTTCTCTTTAACTTTTCCAATTTCTTGTACTACTTCAGCACGTTCATTGATTAAACGTAAAATTTCAAGGTTTAATTCATCGACGCGGTCACGTAAGTGATCTAAATTTTGATGACTCATTCCGTTTCTCCTCTCTTCCTCGTATCAGGTACTTTCAGAAGTCTGAAAACTATGATACATTTTATGATATTAGGAACATTATAATCAATTCTACTAAGAATGTCACGCATTTTTTCTTTAACGCTTCAACGCGATAAAGTTTGCATACTTATTTTATGCTAGAAAGGTTGTGTAAATGTGGCTTCAAAGCTTTTTGCATTAGACATTGGAACACGTTCTGTCGTTGGTATTATTTTAGAAGAACAAGATAACAGTTTCCATGTAGTCGATTTAATCGCAGAAGAACACAAAGAACGTGCTATGGTAGATGGCCAAATACATAATATAATACATGTTGCAACAGTCATCCAACATATTAAAGAACAATTAGAAGAAAAACATGGCCCACTTCGCTCAGTAAGTGTAGCAGCTGCAGGACGAGCATTAAAAACCGAACAAGCATCGGTCACTCTAGATATTAAAAATCGTCCCGCAATGACAGAAGATGATATCAGTCGCTTAGAATTAGCAGCCGTACAAAAGGCGCAACAACAATTACTTGACCATAAAGAAAATAATAACGGTAGTCATTATTATTGCGTTGGTTATTCCGTTTTATACTACAGATTAGATAGTGAAGAAATTGGTAGTTTAATGGATCAACAAGGCGAGGCAGCAGAAGTAGAGGTAATTGCTACATTCTTGCCGAGAGTCGTCGTAGAATCACTGCTAGCAGCCTTAAAACGTGCAGATTTGGAA
>DATMJF010000186.1:0-2340 GCA_035554455.1 Rummeliibacillus sp. | reverse complement strand
TGATCAGTGGACCACGAATTAAGTATTCTAACAACAGGAAGGCTGTTGCCAATGTTTATATACATGTATTAAGGACTAGTGCCGCAAATGTTGATGGTGGTAGTAAATATAATTATGGCATATAAAAAGTGGTCACAAATGCATTTGTGGCCACTTTTGAAGATCATCTTTTTCCTTTTTTGGATTACGGCACTAGTCCTTAGTTTTATTTGATTCGAATTCCTAAAAAAAATTTTAATGTCATATTAATATTTATATCTTTTAAATTTCAATATGATAAAAAATTTAAGTTGATATTATATTATTATTACTCAGATGATCAAACTGATGAGTAATATTAGATCTGAATATCAAAGTCAGAGCTTTATTAAATCAAAATCCTTGTAACGGTTAAAAAAAATACATAGTACATACTAATTTTTCGTTTACATTATTATTAATTATCGTGTAACGTAGAAAAATATTGGTAAATGCGACGTACAAATTAAAACACGTTATAATAGAGTTTAACCTTAATTATGTTTCCTTTTAAGTCCATTCCAAGAGCCCCGGGGAAACATATGTTTCTATATTTATGTATTTCATAGTTATTTATTTATTAGTTTTAATTTTATATAAATACCGGTACAAAAAGATCAATAAAGAAACTAAGTTATTTTTCTCTGGCAAATACATTGGAATAATTTCCAAGTGAGAAATAATCGTGAGAAGTGAACTAAACTTCTGAAAGTATATTTGAACGATTTAATAAAGAAACTCTTACACTCCTGAATAGAATATTTTCTAAAAAAAAAAATTTTTATGTTTTACGTATTTTCCAAAGGAAAAACCTCCAAACTTTGTGAAATTTTACATGTGACTAGATTCGGACTTGGTAAACGTTTTTTTCTAATACCATAAGATATGTTAAAACTTGTCATTGTGATCAGTTTTCGGAACAAAGAAAATCCCGAAATATTTTCTTTTGTCTTTTAAGGTTTGTAGGACGATAAATTTTCATTTATATGTGATGAAACTTCTGTATATCATATAATTTATCATGGAGAGTATTTTCTACTTAGTAAACAAAGGCGATTAGGTTAATAAAAAAATGACTTTTTGTTACGATACGTTTAGTCAATTATTTTTGATGATCTGCTTATACTAAATTATTTATTGCTGCGGATTCGAATCTGATTCGAATCAGATCGAATCGAATCGAATCGAATCAAAGTACAATTCGAACTTCACTGATTCGTTCGGAGCCTTAGTTCCATGAAATTAATTTTAAAAAAAAATACTACTAACCTCTTACATTGAACCTATACGTAAGTACAAGTCCTACAAGACAGCCTACAATAAGGTGTCTTGGGTGTAAGCCCCAACGCCAGCTTGATCAAGCTGACTCTTGTTTTCTGTAATGTATTTCAAAAGTACATTACGAGCACCATTTACATCTCTGTCAATGGTAGCTCCGCAAGATGGACATTTAAATGTTTTTGAAGATCCTAAATTACTCCACAACATCCACAAGTTTTGCTGGTATACTCCTCAGTGCAGATGACGACCTTGCACCAAGGATACTCGCGGGATTTGTGAAGTAAATATTGGCGAAAACGATAATGTGACCAAGTCATCATTTGTCTCGCAGTTTTAGAGTGGATTTTTCTAAAACCACGTTTAACCATGTCTTTTGTTTTAAACTCTGGGAGCAATACTGCTACATGGTGGTTTTCGCACAACCATCTTGCAAATTTTCGATGACATTCATCCACAAGATTACGAATTTTCTTGTGGATCCGGAGCATGCATCGACGGAGCTTATATCTCTTATGCTTATTTTCTTTACCATGAATAGAATCCCTTTTACTCTGGATTCTATCATAATGTAAGCATAAGCGATATATTCTATTAATGTCCCCTTTTCCCCATTCAATGGCTTCACCACTTGGGTTATAGCCGGTCATGAATGTTCTCACCCCAGGATCAAGGGAAATTATGCCAGCACCTTTTTTTTCTTCAACCACCGAAAATTTAGGACCTTGGTTATCAGTCTTAATTTCCAGTGGTTTAGGGATGGATACATAAATAGAATTCATTCATCAAGACGATTTATTGTAAGGCGACAGTCATATTCCATCTTTTCGGGTATTTGTTCGCTTGAATTAATACCCATGAGGAAAGAAAATTCACCACGTTTTCTTCCCCAATCATTTGATGGAATGACCATTGACTGCAATCTGTCTTTTTTGGATCTGAATTTTAATTTGAAGTTTTTTTTCTTTGCAGCAACGTTGGACTTATAATTCTTTAAAAGATCCAACATTGCCGCATCCCTAATACAACGAGGGGTATCAAGAA
>DATMJF010000185.1:0-2635 GCA_035554455.1 Rummeliibacillus sp. | reverse complement strand
CTTTCACTTTTTCAGATTCATGCTCAATAAAGTTATTGAAATAGGTTTTATAAGAATCTGTCGTTGTATTCAAATGCTTCCATGTATGAGAGAGTAGCGCTAAATGAGTAAATAGTTTATACAAACTTTGCCATTCACGCTCAAGAGGTGTATGGTGGAAAATTTGCCGTTCCATATCTGTGAAAATGCTTTCAACCAGATAAGGATTTAACACAGGTTGATTGTATAAATTGGCTTTATAGACATTTTGCACAAGACGCAGCCAGGCTTCGGGTGAGCGCTCATCTTTCATCAAATTCATCTGAGTAGCCTTTTTCGAACGAAAACCTTCAAGCCATGTAGCTAAAGAATCAATATATTGATATAGAACAAACAAAGCCGCCAGCTTATGACGGCACCAATGTTCTTTTGGGCAATCACAAGAAAGATTGCCAGTATTTATATGAAATGTAACATTCGTAGGAGTCGCATCTTGTACAACAAACGAAATAACATTACGTTCTTCACTATAAGCACTAATTTTCACATAGTTGTGACGAGCCAAAAATGCAGCACGCCGCACCAACTCTTCATCTTCAGGATTTGAAGCATGAAGATCTAAACCAATTTGAGCCATTTGATTACGAATAAAATCCTCGTAACTTTTGGCGATATCAGAAATATTCGTATTCATACCATTCGCTCCTGCAAAAAAAACTTTCCTTTCATTATAAAACTTTTTGATACCATCCGTAAATGTAAAAGGAAATATTTCACTAGAAAGCCTTTTTACATTGTGCTAATTTGATGAAAATTGGGGAAGAGTTCAGAAAAGATGACAAATATTTTTGTGTCAACAAACGGTATTTCGTGATATTATATTAATAATCAGAATATTCCTTCAAAGGAGGGGGTTTTTATGTTAGAAGTGAAAAGAATGGAACCATTCTACACGAAACGAGATGGAGCGCGACTTAAAATGGTTTTTGCCTATCAATACTTCTCCATTATAAAGGACGAAGAACTATTCCATTTCATCCCTGTAGAAGGAAAAGAAATTGTGATTAATCTATCATCATTACAGATTGAAAACTTATCTGAAGTGTTTGTATTCCAAAAAGGCAGCCGTTTTATCCGCCTACCATTATATCAATTGCTCCTAGTTTCAAATATTCATGATCATCTTGAACTCATCCTAGACGAACTTGAATTGAAACGAGGCGAAAAGTTATTGAGTGCACCATCAGAAATCGATGTACTGATTGAAGAACTAGAAGATTGGAATCGCTTACGCTTAATCGATCACGCATTGGCTGCACGTGACGAAGAATTATTCTACAAACTAGCAAAAGAGTTGAAACCTACGGAGGACCCACAAGTTGAATAAGCAATTCCTATAGAAAGCACCTATTCATCTCGAATATGACTAGGTGCTTTCGGTGTATCCACAACCCAAACGATACAGTACAATCATGACACCTTCTCAGAAATCCCATATAAGACAATAAAAATAATATGCTCAGTACCAAGCAATTTATCACTAAAAATAAAAAAATATTACTAAATACACAGGACGAATGAGTAAATACACAATAAAGTGAAACTTCCATCAGTGGGGGTTTTCTTCATCTCCCACCTATCTTCTTTGCTTCTCTCTCAATCTTGAGGTGGGGATATTACTGCCCATTAATGCGGGATAAAACCATTGTATTCATAATCAGGAGTCTAATTACCCCAGAAAAACGCAAACAGCACGATCAGCAATAATGCAACACAACTCCCATAAATCCAAATCACTGCATCAAAAAAGTCCAATCCCATTCGCTTCCAGAGCCCTCTCATCATCACCCTCCCAACATCTCATATTCAACTTTACCCAAACATATGCAAAGCTAAACCGTTTCGATCATAAATTTAGCTAAAGATAAAGGACGTTTTTCAACAATCATCCCTTAAGCCTTTGACTCAATCAGAGGCTTAGGATTTTTTATTCTCCCAACATTAAACAAACCACACCTTTAACAAGTAAACAAAATCTCGCAACAAAGCCCCACAAGAACTAGTATTAACTAATCTCCATATCTCTAAAATCTCAGGCCACTGAAAAAGTCGAAATTAATAATAAAATTTTGTGATGTGATTTTTGTTGAAGTGGAATCAGCGAAAATGCTTTTTGCTCCAGGAGCAAAAAGCATTTTCTGCGACGAGGCTCGTTGGTTCGCCCACGGAAAGCGAAGCTGATTCCACTTCATGTTATAGCAAATTTGTACTATAAAAATTAGGGTGGGTGGTTTTTCTGTACCCTCTAAAATGTCAATCTCAAGCCTAATTTCAAAATAAAAATGAACTAGAGTGTTTTTGGGGTTGAATAGATACGAATCCTCATGGAAATATACGAATAGATATTTACTCCTATTGATGTGAAAAATAACAATATTGATATTGACCTATACACTTATGGCATGTTCTCATTGCCTTTTTTCTTGAGGATACATATAATATTTTTCCGTTTAGCCTAGGAAATATGAACTTTAGATGATAGGTACGCTAATTTAATTCAACCAGTTTGCTTTAAAAACGAGAAACCTATGTTAGTTCTATTGACCTTATTTATAAACAATAAATTAAATAGACAAATTACCTTCTTTTGTCTCTT
>DATMJF010000184.1:0-3340 GCA_035554455.1 Rummeliibacillus sp. | reverse complement strand
CATTAAATCCACTAGAGGCCCCTCCGCATGCACCACAATCTAACGCTGAGGAATATGGATTGTTCGTACTGTGACTGCCATGACCACAAATAATAACCAATGGAGCAAAATGATCTGTCAGCCCCATCATTTTCAACGCTTGTCGAGCATAAAACACTTGCTCTTTTTCAGAAAAACCTACTGGTAACTCTGAATCTAGTGTGTGTAAATGATCAAGTGAAAGTTTGGTAGACGGTTTGTGTAGCCATTTTTTTCGCATTTTACGCATGGCATAACCTGCTTTTTGTGGCACAAAGCTACGAGCTAAAGTTTGCAAACTAAGCCAAGGACCGCTAATTTCCGGCAGTAACAAGTTTGAAAGCATGTTATGTTTCATCGTCTTAAATGTGTGACTTAATGAACTAGCAGTGGTTTCACGTTGCTTATATTGTTTCAAGTCCGCATCAGATGATGCCTCAATTACTTTGTATTCAGGCTTGAACATTACAGGCAAGGATTCATGGCTGTGCGCACTGCCAAGCTCCGTTGTTTCTATCGGCAATCCAAAAAAGCCAGCCGTTCCAAATGTTTCGAAAGGACCCACTTTTTCTAATTGGCGACGAAAAGGTTCTGAACGTACATCAATACAAAAAGCAAATTGCGCCATTACAGATTTTGTTTGTTGAGCTGATATGAGCTGTTTTGATGTAATCATCTCTCTTAACTGAACTTCATATGTTTTTTCCCATGCTTCTAACCAAAGACGATTACGAACAAATTGATCAAAACGATCAGCCAGTAACAAACGTGCTTTTGCTTCTGTTGAAGAGAGCTTTGCCCAATCACTAATCGACATATTTCCCCATTGAGTCCAACATAATAATAGCGGTTCAATTAGCACCTGCTCCTCTACTTTTGGGTCAGGTAATGGAAGATATGATTTGACTAGAGCACACTCCAAAGAAATTCGAACTGCTAGATATTCTAAAAGTAGTTTTTCTTCTTGTGTAGCTTGTTGTGAGCGCCAAAGCATCATTCCCGCCCAACCTGGTAATGCGAGTAAATGTGCTTCAAGATAATCTTGTAATTTAGATTTAGGTATTTCTAATTCTATCAATGCCTCTGATAAAGCATGTTCCGCATCTTCTGGTAAGAATTTTAGTTGTTTACGTATATTATGGTTCAGTGCTGGATCATATTGAATCATTGCCTTCCATGCCAGATAGAATCCTTCTTCACGATTAGGCATTGACCAAACTGCTTGTGACTCATCTAAGTACAATTTACACCATTTAATGATATGAAGATTTAGCTCCTCGGAAATATTCTCTTTTCCCATTTGTTCAATACGTTGACTGTATGTGAGAACTGTATAATTCTTAGGGATTTCTGGCTTATAATGACTTAGTTTTTTAGCTAGTTGTTTTAATTCTAGTCCTTCTGAAGTATCAAAAGATTGTTGATCCAGCTCAAGGGCATTACAACAAAACTGCTCAGCCACATTTCTTGGTAGGCCCAAATCTTGTATATCAAGCCATTTTGTCATTCCTACTTCTAAAAATCTTTTGTTAATCTCACCTTTTTCATATGCAGATTTTAACATTGCATCATTCGGATACATATCTACATCGCAAGTATCTTTTAGTCGGCGTGCTACTTGTTCAAATGTTTGTTGTTCTAATCCAGCCCAAGGACTACGAGCTGCAAATGAGTTGATGTGTCCAAGTGGCACTATGACCTCACTGGCTGATTTCACCAAATCATTAATATCAAAACTAAGGTAATCAGATTCTTTTACAAAGTTTAATGTGAATGCTGTACTCAATGTACATTACCCCCTCGAGATAACAATTGTGTTAGATATTTCGGATGGCTTTCTACTAAACTTCTTTTTGGCTCACCTAATCGAATAAGCCATAGATAAATTGCAAATGAAGCTTTTGAATTTTTACGAATTAACCATGTTCCAATTGCACTAGCGACCAATAATATCACTAAAAGTAAAATGCCCATTGAAATAGATTGTTGAATTCCACTTGGGATTGCATTATGCAATAACTGATCGAATACAGTATGCACCATTTGGAACACAATGGCTGCTCCAGCAAATAGGATTATTCCAGCGATACGTCCAATATGGCCAGCTCCGAAAGCAACGAGTTGTGTCCAAGCAAGTGCAACAGACCATCCCAAGATTAAAGCACTTACCAGTTGATCCCCTTCATCAGGAGAAGTTAACCAAAAGGAAATTCCTAACAGAAGTCCCAACCCCCCTCCAATAATCATCCATACGAATGAAGAAAGTTGAGATTTACGAACTACTGGTTCATGTTGTTGAGCAGCAGTGCCAGCTTGTAAGAACAACGTTGATTTGAACAGGCCGTGTAACACAGCGTGCGTAATAGCTGCTAGATATGCTCCTAAAGCACATTCGATTAACATAAAGCCCATTTGTGCAATTGTAGAGCCTACAAGTTGACGTTTGTAATCAACTTGTACAAGCATTATTCCTGTTCCAACTAATACGGATATACTAGATAAAACAAGTAGAACAACTTGTACTGCTTCACCATTATAAAGAGGAGCAAATCTTGTCAGCATAATACTACCAGCATTCACAATACCTGCATGCATGACTGCTGATATAGGCGTAGGCGCAACTACTGAGTCTAACAACCAACGTTGGAATGGCCATTGTGCAGCTGGAATAATAACTGATAAAAGCAGCAACAGATTAATACACGTTTTCTCCCATGCATTTAATTGTGCAAGGTTGTCCACGCTAATAACTTGAGATAGTTGCCATTGTCCTGTAATTTGAAAAATCCATACAACTGCGATTAACAAGATAAGCCAACTGATTGCAAAATAACGACCGGAAACCTTAGAAGCACGGCGAGCCACTTTCCATTCTTTTCTCAAACCTATAAGCAGTGTTAATCCTAGAAGTGTAACTCCCCAACCTATTAAAAGCAGGCGTAAATCATCACTAAGCCAAGCAAGTGAATCAGCAACCGTAGTAAGTGTTAAAAGTGCAAAATATTTTCGATAGGAGCGATCACCAAGTAAATAATGAACTGAATAACGTTGTACAATTAGACCGATTGTTAAAACAAATGTTGACCAGAGCCATGATAAAGAATCAAAATGCCAAGGACCTATTATTACACTCCTATTGTTAGAAACTAGTGCTAATAAAGCAACAATCGGTGGTAAAGCGATTATTCCTATATGAATACGAACATAATTTACAGGAGTTCTTGGTATTAACATAATCAAAGCACTACATACTGAAACCCCTAGTAATATGAAAAAAACTGTCGACCATGAAATATAATCTAAGAAGTTCAACATCCAAACA
>DATMJF010000183.1:0-2330 GCA_035554455.1 Rummeliibacillus sp. | reverse complement strand
ACGTGCTAATTTCTTTGATCTATTTCCTTATGAAGATAGAGGCACACTTGTTGTAACGTTTTTATCGCTTTTAGAACTTATGAAACGCCAAGTAGTAGCCGTTGTACAAGATAATAATTTTGCAGATTTAACGGTGATTTTACGGAAGGAAGAAATAACAGATGAACAACTTGAATCGATTGATGAGCAGAATTGAGAGTCTTCTTTTCATCATCGGAGAAGATGGATTAACGATCCAACAACTTTCAATTATAACTGAAACAAAAGAAGAAGAAATTGCAGAAGCATTACAACAAATGATGGAACGTTACGAGAAACAAGAAGAACGAGGCATCGCTATAAAAGAATTGGCAGGTACATTTCAACTCATTTCAAAACCTGAGCATGCAGATTTGATCCAAAAATTGGTAGAGAATCCTCCAACTCAATCATTATCTCAGGCATCACTTGAAGTATTAGCAATTGTAGCATATAAACAACCAATTACACGTGTAGAAATTGATGATTTAAGAGGTGTAAAAAGTGAGCGAGCGTTACATACTTTAAATGCAAGAGGTTTAGTACATGAAGTTGGGCGAGCTGAAGGTACTGGCCGTGCCATTTTATATGGTACAACAAAAGAATTCTTGAATTATTTTGGTATGAAGAATATTAACGAATTACCAGAGCTTCCAGAAGAAGGTGCCGCTGATCTAGACGAACAACCAGATTTGTTTATGTCTAAATTCCAAGAAGCTTTTCAAGAACCACAAACAGACTGATCGCTAAAGGAGTGACATTTTGCGTCGATGGATTGTTGTAGTATTGAGTTGTATTATCGTTTTAATGCCATTTGAAAAAACAGCAGAAGCAGCTACAAGTTCTTACGCAGTAATTGATGCAGATACAGGAAGATTATTAATTGGTATGAACGAACATGAAAGACTACCAATTGCAAGCCTTACCAAGATGTGGACGGCTTTTGTAGCAGTTAAGGAATCTGATTTAAACACTTTAACGACCATTTCAAAAAAAGCATCATTGAGTGAGGGATCATCAATATACCTTGTTGAAGGTGAAAAGACTACGTTAAAAACATTACTTAACGGTTTACTTTTACGATCAGGAAATGATGCTGCAACAGCAATTGCAGAAGAAGTAGGCGGTTCAGTTGGTGGATTTGTCAATTTGATGAATGACTATGCGTTACTGTATGGATTGTGGGACACACATTTTGAAAATCCATCAGGTTTGCATGATGACAAGCATTTATCTTCTGCATATGACACAGCTCAAATGTTGAGAATTGGAATGCAAGAAAAAAATTTCCGTAAAATAGCTACCACAAAATATTACAAAAATGATTTGCAAAATCCAACAGTTTGGAAAAATAAACACAAACTCCTACACTACAATAAATATGCAATTGCCGGAAAAACAGGTTTTACAAAAGTTGCTGGCCGTACACTTGCAACCTATTTTGAAAAAGATGGTAAGCGAATTATTGTAGTAACATTGAATGAGTCAAATGACTGGGAAGTTCATTCAGGATTTGCAGAAACTGCTTTCCAAAAATATGATAAAAGATTATTGGCAAAACAGGGATTATATCAAGTAAGAGATGATCTACAAGTTGAATTGGAGCATCCTGTTTATGCGCTAATTTCAAAGGAAGAAGAGAAAAAAGTGAAATCAATCCTAAGAATGCCACGGATTGCACAAGGTGATATTGGAATTTGGTCGTTTTATCTTGACGGACAGCCATTAATTGATGAGCCTGTTCATATGATTTGGAAATAAGTGAGAATGGCTAATAAGTCCTTAAAAAAGTAGAAGAAATTAAATTAGCACCCCGCCTTGCATAAAGGGCGAGAACGAACCGTGTGAGACAACGCAGTTGGCTCATGCGGTTTGTGCGCTTAGCGGGGGTGCCTAGCAGAAAAAATAGTAGCATGTTTTACAATCCAAGAAAGAAGGCTGTTCAATAGTGAGTTATTCATTCACTTTTAGGACAGTCCCTTTTTCTATACGGCGATGTTAAATCGAATTGTTGATGTTTGAAAGGAATAGTTATTCTCCAACCCGCCTTATAAAAGCGTGAGAAATCTTTTCTTTGCGATGAAAGCGTAGCGATCAAGTATTGAATCGCGTGAGCCAACACAGTTGGTCATAAGGTTTAATATTTAGTGTGCTTGGACTGTGGATAAAAAATCAACAGAAGTGATTAACATAGCCTTTACATTAAAAGTGGAACTCGCTTGTTCCGAATTAGAAGTGATATGCAAATATCTGGATTTATTACAAACCAAAAGTATCAGTGTAGTTTCTAATACTTTTATTATTAGAAAAAA
>DATMJF010000182.1:0-3352 GCA_035554455.1 Rummeliibacillus sp. | reverse complement strand
CTTTGCCAATCTTTTGATTGCGGTGGGTTCCCAAGACATATCGGAGTCGATAAAAAGCAAGAATTCCGACCGACCTTCAAGAAATAGTTTTACAATCTGATTTCTTTTCTCGGCCAGGTCTGCGGAGTCGCCTTCAAGCAGGCGCAGTTCTAATCCGCGCCGATCTGTCTCAAATAAAGATTTGGCGAAAGGCCAATATACTTGATTGTTTGTATAGGTGACACCAATATCAACGGTTGTTTTTTTCCGACTCGACTGCATTTAGAAATTGCTTCAACCTTTCATTAAATTCTTTAGTGGTAAGTTTTTCGTACTCCTCGACATCTTTCTCTTCCATCGTTCCTCTTCCGAAGGAGTATCCTACTACCGGACACCCTGCTTTATCAAAAGCTACTGCATTTCGCCAGGAAACCTCAACTAAATAAACCAAACTACAACTTTCACAGGTTACTTGGGCCGAAGGAGGACCAATTCCCTGAGGATAAACAACTACAAATTTATTTATGTCATAAATCTCCACGATCCCGCACTTCGGGCATCGAGAGGTTCCTATGCGCTTGTCTTCTATTATAATTCATCCCCTTGCCCTTTTTCCATGGGGGCCAAAGATTTTCTATAATAATTTCGGAATTTCTCCACTTGATTTTCAATATCTGAAACATCTGCTCTCGTACCTCGCTGGAAGGACGGGGAATCCGGGTTCATCAGTAATTCCAGTATACCTAAATCATTATCAATGATTCTTATTACTCTTGCGCCGCAATAGTATGAAAATGCGGATAAAGATATTTCAAGATGCTGGGGATTATTGAAATCAAATCCCCCAAACGCTAATAGGTTAACTAGATTGTATTCAGATATCTGTCCTCCAATTGCAAGGACATAGGATATGATCATATAAGTAACTTGATCAATATTATTCTTTTTCTTTTGGATATCTGCAATTAGTTTAACTATTAGTGTGGATTGTATATCCAGCGTCTCTGACTGAAATTGTTTCATGGTCTTACATAGATATTTTACTTGCTTGTAGACCGAAGGTCAACACCCCTATATAATATGGCCATAGGCCATTGGCAAGGGAGCATATAGTATATATACTATATGTATATATTCCCCCCATTCCCCTTAGTAATGGATGGTAGCGAAAAATGAAAGGAGCGACAAACGTGCAGGTCAGAAGGGGTGAAAATAATCAAAAATCTAGTTCATTTTAAAGGTATAGATCGTGGAAGGATAGCATTCGAATTCCTATGTGATGAGTCTTTTAGGAAAAAGCTAAAATATGAAACTCATGTCGCCGCAGAGCAGGCGAAAGGCGCAAGAGATTGGACAGAAAAGTTAGAAGTTGTACACCCAGGAAACTATGATCGTCGGGGTTGGGGATATAAGTTTTTTGACGAGTTAATGCAAATTCAAATAGAGGCATATCAATTGTTGATTGATAACTACGAATGGGCCGAAAAAGATGCAAGATTAATCTTAGGACCGGCAATTGGGACGCGTATTTCTGTTAAAATGAAAACGGCGGCGTGGAGAAAGCTATTTGAGAGGACTCTATTCACCGCAAGTCCGTTGGAGAAGGAATGGTTGGACTTTGTAAGTGATATTTTGACAAAAATCAACGTTTTTAACGATAAAATCTTTTCAGATTTGTATTCTGAGCTTGAAGGAGCGAGAAAATGGCAAATTCCGACGATTACGACCTAAAAAATCTAAAAATTGCGATGGAAAACTTAAAAAAACTCACGAAAGAGCAACGAAAACGAAATAACATTCAAATGTTTGTAACATTTTTGGCATTTTTTGCTCTTTCGGCTGTTTTTATGTTCGCGTGGAACTATTCATTCGGTAATTTTGGACTACCAAGAGTAAATTATCTTCAAACTCTTTGTGTAGCTTATGTAATCTGGTGGTTGCGAGCACAATTTAAGGGTCCTAAACTAAGTTAGAATCATCGTCAGGTTTATCTGTGAGAGCATGGAACCTGGCAACCTCCATTTCTAGATGCTTAACCCTAGCCCGAAGGACATTATTTTCATTTTTAAGGTCTTGAATTTTCGCCTCAGAGCGAGCAAGAGGTTCGGTTAGCAATTCCAAAGCCTCTATGCGTTCTAATAATCTTGCATTCTCTTCTTTTAAGGTATCAATAACTGCTGATTGAACCACCACTGCCCCCTGTGCCGCTGATACGACAATTTGCTGTTTCTCAGCCGGAATTTTTCTCCAAGCAACAATCGATCCTAGAACGCCACCGCTGGCGATTGCGGTTACGATTGCACCAAAAAGATAAGTATTTATCTCTGCAATCATTCTTCTGGAAGCTCCCCGATCTTTATTATGATTTCTTTCTTTAATAATTGAAGGATTCTAATTGTACAGGCGATAATTACCATAAAATTAAATAATAATGAAGTTACAATTAATCCATTTATACCCAATAATGCGAGTTCGGCAAAACTTCTTACAACAACGCTCATAATTATCAAAACTAATCCTGCGCCCTCGATATCTCGGCGAGGAATTCCTAATCCAGCCACCAAACACAAACCGGCTACGAGATAAGAAATATTAAAAAATACTACCTGCCAAGATTGTAATAATTTATCTAAAACATTGTTTTGCAAACCAGCATGAAGCAAACCGACGAGTCCAGAAATAATAGCCAATCCAGCAATCAATATCTCAAATGGATATCTATTTATGTTATTAATAAAAGAGGATGTTCTTCTCATTTCGCCCCCAAATGAATTGTTCCTTTAATGAATCCATCTAGAGGGACTGCTGTTTGAGCCTCAACGGATAACAACTTTTCCGCGAAATCCCAACCGTTTTGCTTGTTGCCATAGTCTGGACGATCTTTCTCCTCCATTCTTTTATTGATTCCTGATAAGAACTCTAAAGAAGTACGAATTTCGTCTTGAGTCAGGTTAGGATTGCCGTGTTCATCCGATCCCCCAAGGGCGAATAAGATATTTCTCCGAAAATCCGATAAATCTTTAAATAAGGCCATAAAATCGTCTTCCTCCAAAAAATTGGTGACCATCGCAAGATATTCAGGCCATGTCCATAATGCATAAAGACCATCGGAATAGTTGTCTTCATTCCAAACGGCCCCTAAGCCGTCCCGGTGCTCTTTAAACCCCGGAGTAAAGTCATTTCCTGGCGCTCTTACTAATGGTATTGTAACATTCCATTGTTTCTTAATAAACTTTACTAATTCTGCCGAAATTCTTGCTGATTCTGTTAATTGTTCAATTGTAAAGTCGCAAGTTCCCGGATATGCGATGTGCAGTAGACCGTAGTAATAGTATGATGCTTCATTTGCGTGTATTGCTGCGTTTTAAAGCTC
>DATMJF010000181.1:0-19315 GCA_035554455.1 Rummeliibacillus sp. | reverse complement strand
GAGATCGGATTGGAATTCTTCAACATCTAATCCAGTTTCATGTGCAATTTCTTGTAACGTACTGCATTGGCAGACATTTTTGGTCTTAATCAAAGCGTATTCTTGTAATTTCACCAAAAAGCGATAACCCGCTTTTTTTCCTTGCAGTTCCGCTGCTTTTACGGCAATTGAAGGAAGGACAGGGTGAGATACATCGACAAGCTCCTCATGTGATTCGCAACTATTAATTCGTTGACATGCAGTATTTAATGAATTAAGTTCTGTACTTAAGACAATGCGTAATGAAAAATATTGACCATAATTTATTTGTAATTGACGCATCAGTGATTGCAGTTCCCAACTGCTGGGAGAAAGTAAATCCATGAAAATATAAAGTTCGATTGGTCTACTCAGTGCAGTTGCGGGTGATACAGCAGGTTTTTCAGTTAAATATTGAATATTGTTCACTCTAAAACCTCCTCGTCATCATCCGGTGAGTTAATCATATGATGTGCCGTAAGGACGAGACGTTGATAATAGACATCGCGAAATTTACCTTCAAGACCTACTTCGTCCATTGCCTCAACCATACATTCTAACCAAGCTTGTGCACGTTCAGGTGTAATCTTAAAGGGCATATGGCGTGCTTTGAGCATTGGATGTCCATGCTCTTCTGTATAAATATTGGGACCACCCAAATATTGTGTCTGGAACTGTTTCTGTTTGCGAGCTGTCTCGGATAAATCATCAGGGAATATTGGCTTTAGCTTCGGATTTTTAGCAACTTTGGAATAGAAAATATCAATTAATTTATAAAGTTTTTCTTTACCAATTTCCTCATAAGGAATTATAGGTTTTTGCGTCATAGATGATTCTCCTTTGCTTTAGCTGTAATACTATTTTATCAACCTCTTTGTATTTTCTCAAACAAATGACTCGCTCTCTATTTCAAATTTCATATTTTATAATGAAAAAACCAATAACGGTCGCATGTTTAGAGCAATTCATCATGATTATTAAAAAAATAAAGGATGAATGAATAGTAGCGAAGTTATTGGTATTTTGTCAAATTATGCTTTGTATGTATTCATAATATTATTGACGTAGTTTGTTGTTTCCTTATAAGGTGGAATACCTCCATATTTTGTTACGGCACCAGGTCCTGCATTATAAGCAGCTAGCATTAATTGAAAGTTTCCACCGAATTTGTCATACAGTTGCTTTAAATATTTGGTTCCGCCCATAATATTTTGCTTGGCATCATATACATTAGAAACACCTAAATATTTTGCTGTGCCCGGCATTAATTGCATTAAACCCCCAGCCCCAGCAGAACTTGTTGCATTGCTGTTAAAACCAGATTCTTGTTTAATGACAGATTTAATCATTTTTTCAGGAATCCCAAAAGTTTGTGATGCTTTTTTTATAATTGCATCGTAGTTAGTATTAGAAGATACGCTAGTTGATCCTGCTTGTTGGTTTGTTAAATTGCTTAATGCTTGGTCATAATTATTGTTGATCTTGTTTAACACAGATACAGGTGTATAAACGGGAGATGTACCATTGTAAAATAAAGAGTTATTTGTATTACTTACCGAATTGCTTCCAAGATTATTCAATAGTTGGCTATAATCGTTTGTAGCTGAACTTCCTAGTCCATTTTGTAATTGACTGTAGTCTGTTGAAGAAGTGTTTCCTAATAGGCTACTGAGTGGGCTGTAAGATGATAATAGCTGTGATAAATAGGAAGAACTATTTGAGCTTGAAAGAGAATTAGTTAGTCCAAGCATTTGAGTAGTATCAGCATCAGGCGTACTAGATGTTGAAGTAGTTAATTGTGACAACATTTGAGCGAATAAGTCAGATGTCGAATTTGAAGTATTCGCAGCACTTGTACCAGAAGAGCTCATGCTTTGTAAGGCTTGAAGCTGAGCTAAAGATTGTAATGATTGTGTGTTCATCTATTCTCCTCGTTTCTTATTAACAGCGCTCATAAAACGAGCGATTTTTTTATCAGCTGGTCTCATTGGGATTGAATAGTGTGCAAGGAATTTCTCAAAAATCACCTTACCAGTTGCTTCGTCCGTCACTTCGTATTCTAATTCATAATCATCGGTGTCTGCATAATGAGAATGATCAAATACTAGAAGACCACCTTCATATTCTATTTCGGCACGTTTGGTATAGAGTGTACCTAAAATTTGCAAATCCTGTGGATCTATCTTTAAAGCTTGAAGGCGTATTTCAACTTCATTTGCATGAAGGGGAGAACTACCGGCTAGAATAGATTGAACTACGTCTTTTGTAAGTAAGTCCGTTGTTTCAATTAAACCAATGCCTGCTGCAGGTTCTTTTAATGTGCATTCAAAACGATTTTGTACTTCGCGAATGCGTAAACCAGAGCGTACATTTTTTAAAGCAAAATCTGGTGAATCAAAATAATGATTGGTTTGTTCGTGAAAATTTTCTTCTGTTAGTTTGAAGTATTCGCAAAGTTGATCAAATTCCTCTTTTGTTAACATATTTTTGAATTCTATTTCTAATTGTTGGGTCAATATTAAACACCCTTTCTATTTATGAATTATAAAGGAATTTTATAACAAATTGCAATGTGCATAAAATGACGAAAAACCATGACAATTATCCATAAAAATGGTTAGAAATTTGAGAGCCTATGATAAAATAGATACCAGGTTCACAGAAAGGAAGATTGGTTTTGCGTAAAACTTATACAGTACAAAAAGGTACAATACAAGATTCACATATCCAATTTGATTTACAAGAAAATGTTTACGATAGTAAATGGCGTCCAGCAGGACAAATGATTACTGATTCAGATGATATGGCATTTATTTACTTAATGGATGAAGAAGATGGATATAGTTATGTGAAATTCCCACAAACAGTTTGGCCACTATTAGTCGAAACGTTACAATCAAAAGTAAATCCTATGTTAAAATGGAATACTGAGCAGATTGAATTGGTCAACTTTCAAGATGAATTAGAATCACTTATATATAATATTGAAGGTAACTATAATTATGGAGAAGTTTTTACAACTGCAGTTGAAGAAACTTTTGCAGAACTATTGAGTGAAGCTTAAATGTGTTAGGGGGACTTATCATGGGACAATGGGATCGCTTTTTACAGCCCTATAAGCAAGCAGTAGACGAATTAAAAATAAAATTAAAAGGTATTCGTGCACAATTTGAAAAATCAAACACGACATCACCGATTGAATTCGTCACTGGACGTGTAAAACCACTTGCGAGTATTTATGATAAGACATTAGAAAAAGGATTAGTATTTGAACCGTCAGATACACTTGCACATGAATTACAAGATATAGCTGGTGTTCGTATTATGTGTCAGTTTGTAGATGACATTCCAACTGTTATTGAATTGTTGCGTCAACGAAATGATTTACATATCATTGAGGAAAAAGACTACATCACAAATGTAAAGAATAGTGGCTATCGATCATATCACATGATTATTGAATATCCTGTCGGTACAATTCAAGGAGAAAAAACGATATTAGCTGAAATTCAAATTCGTACACTTGCAATGAACTTCTGGGCTTCAATCGAACATTCCTTAAACTATAAATATAAAGGGAATTTCCCTGAAGAAATAAAAAAACGTCTTCAAAATGCGGCAGAAGCAGCTTTTAAGCTCGATGAAGAAATGTCTGAGATTCGTGAAGAAATACGAGAAGCGCAGGCCTATTTTACAGAATATAAAGAAGCATCAAAACCTAAAGTTCGTCAAGATCATCTGAAAGGAGCCCGAGAGAACCTATGAGATTTGCCATCCAATCACGCAACGATCCACAATCAAATGAACTAATGGAACGTGCGATTAACTATTTAACCGATTTTGGTCTAGAAGTAGATGAAGAAAAACCGGAGATTGTATTATCTATTGGGGGAGATGGGACGCTTCTACATGCGTTCCATCGTTACACACATATGTTGTCTGAAGTTTCGTTTGTTGGTATCCATACTGGACATCTTGGCTTCTATGCAGATTGGAAACCAAGCGAAATCGAAAAACTAGTGATTTCTATTGCAAAAGATGAATTAAAAGTAATTGAATATCCTCTCCTAGAGGTTACGATCAATTATCAAACTAGTGATGATTGTTATACGTATTTAGCATTAAATGAATCTACCGTTAAATCTCCAGAAGTTACGCTCGTAATGGATGTAGAACTAAATGATCGTCCATTTGAACGTTTTCGCGGTGATGGGTTGTGCGTTTCCACACCGTCTGGTAGTACAGCTTATAACAAAGCACTTGGAGGTGCAATTTTGCACCCATCTTTGCAAGCTTTACAACTAACAGAAATGGCTTCGATTAATAATCGTGTTTTCCGTACAGTTGGATCTTCTCTCGTTTTACCGGCTCATCATAATTGCATCTTAAAACCAGTAATGGCAGAAGATTTTATGGTTACAGTTGACCATGTTCAACTATTGCATAAAAATGTAAAATCCATTCAATATCGTGTTGCAAAAGAGAAAGTTCGTTTTGCTCGTTTTAAAGCTTTCCCATTTTGGCAACGTGTACATGATTCGTTTATCGATAGTGATTTACAAGAATGATAAAAGACTTTCGATATCGCATAACCTTTACATCACAAAATGATAGCCAATTACTAAGAGAGGCATTAATGGAGTATGGTATATCAAAACGAGCATTAACAGCCATTAAATTTAAAGGTGGGTCTTTACTTGTAAATGGAGTGGAACGTAATGTGCGGCATCCTCTTGCAATTGGAGATGAGATTACAGTTATTTTTCCTATTGAAGAAATAAGCGAGGGGCTACTTCCCGAAAAAGGAGAATTAGCCGTACAATATGAAGATGATGCATTGCTTATTGTAGAAAAACCACCGTATCAAAGTACAATCCCTTCACATGACCATCCTACTGGTAGTGTTGCGAATGTCATAGCAGCACATTTACAAGCACAACAGATTGTCTCTACCGTCCATGTGGTGACACGACTAGATCGTAATACTTCAGGGTTAATGTGCATTGCGAAGCATCGGCATATTCACCATCTTATGAGTGAAGCACAAAAGAAACATAGCATTAGCAGAACCTATGAAGCATTCGTTCATGGACACGTATTCGATGACTTCCAACAAATCATCTCACCCATTGGTCGTAAGGATGGGAGCATTATTGAAAGAGAAGTACGGCAAGATGGTCAATTTGCACATACAGATGTACAAGTCATCAAACGATTTAGTGTACAAGGTGAGAAAATAAGTCATGTAAGATTAACATTGCATACTGGGCGTACGCATCAAATTCGAGTGCATATGTCGTCGATTGGTCATCCTTTACTAGGGGATGATTTATATGGTGGCACAAGAGAACTCATTGATAGACAGGCCTTACACTGTGTTTCACTAGTACTACAACATCCATTAACTCATGAAAAAATGGAATGGCATAGTGAGCTACCTGAAGATATGCAAAAAATTATTGTTGTGTAATATTCGTTTGGATTAATCAATTCTCTATACTCAAAATAGAGTTACGATCTCTTCTATTTTTAGCGATTAATTCGGAAAAATTTCTGAATTCTAGGGCGGTCGAATAAGTCCTTAAAATAGTAGAAGAAATTAGTTCCATAAAGTGCGGAAACGAACCGTGTGAGTCAACGTAGTTGGCACACACGGTTTTTGCGCTTAGCGAGGGGCTATTAAAAAATATTATAACTTTTTCAATTCAAGTAAGAAGGCTGTTCAAAAGTGAGTTATTCATTCACTTTTGGGACAGCCTCTTGTTTATTTAAAAAGAAATATTTCCTAGGAAATAAAGAAAGGTAGATTTGAGTATATATAAATTCAAATGGTACTATTAAATATGTTCCAAAAATATTTATAAAAAACAATTGACCCTTATTAATTGTTCGAACTATTATAGTAAGGTGTTATTTAAAGAATAGCAGTCGAGAGGAGGGGACATGCATGATAGACGAAGCAATGGAGAAAGATGAAGTGCAATTTAACGAGAAACATCTACGATCGTTAGTGCAAAATGGTGATATGGATGCTTTCAGAGACGATTATTTGGCACTTCATCCATATGATCAGGCACAGTTTTACGAGAAGGTGGAGCCAGACATACGACAGGCCATTCATCAGTATTTGTCCCCGAAAGAGATGGCGGAGATTTTCGAAGCCCTCGAACTAGACGATAACGAATACAAAAGATTTCTTGAGGAAATGTCTCCAGCATATGCAGCACAAATGATAGCTGAAATGTATACCGATGATGCGGTCGATGTCTTAAATGAACTAGATAAAGATCAAATTAGTCATTTTCTTAGAATAATGGATAATGAATCAGCGCAGGAAATTCGAGATCTTCTGCATTACGAAGAATACACAGCTGGTTCTATTATGACAACAGAATATGTCGCAATTCCAGAAAATTCAACAGTACGCTCTGCCATGACTATTTTGCGTAACGCTGCGCCAGATGCAGAAACTATTTACTACCTTTTTGTAGTAGATGATACAAATCATTTGACGGGAGTTATATCATTACGTGATCTGATTATTGCGGAAGAAGATACACTTATACATGATATTATGAATGAACGTGTTGTTAGTGTGAATGTGATAGATGACCAAGAAGATGTCGCTCAAATCATGAAAGATTATAATTTCTTAGCTGTACCTGTTATTAATTCAAAAAATGAAATGCTTGGTATTATTACGGTTGACGATATTATCGATGTTATAGATGAAGAAGCATCAGAGGATTACTCTAAATTAGCAGGTGTCTCTGATATGGATACTTTTGATACTAGCCCATTTGCAGCAGCAAAAAAACGTTTGCCGTGGCTTGTTGTACTATTGTTTTTGGGTATGTTAACTGCGAATTTAGTAGATTTATTTACAGATACTCTTGAAAAAGTTACATTACTTGCAGCATTTATCCCCTTAATAGGTGGTACATCGGGGAATAGTGGGACACAAGCATTGGCAGTCTCCGTTCGAGGTCTTGCTACAGGAGATGTTGAAGGCGCAAATAAGTTGAAGCTAATGTTTAGAGAATTGATTACTGGAATCATTATGGGACTAGTTTGCGGTACCATTGCGTTAGGAATTGTTTACTTTTGGCAACACACTTTCTTGTTAGGCATACTAGTAGGTGTGGCTATTTGTTGTTCGATTGTAGTAGCTACTTTAGCTGGCTCTTTTATTCCACTTTTAATGTATCGTTTAAATATTGACCCTGCAGTAGCATCGGGTCCATTTATCACAACCTTAAATGATATTACAAGTATATTAATCTATCTTGGTATCGCTACAGCGTTTATCAATCATCTAATGTGAACCAATTTTGTCTTTTGGGCATAGGATAAGATAAAAAGAGGATGTGTTAACGTGGGAAATCGCCCACTCCTTTTTATCAAAACACCACCAGCTTTTTTTAAAGAAATTGAAGAATTCGACCTTATGGAAAAGTTTGATGAAGCCAAATTAGCAATTTTAGAACAACAAGATGAATCATTTCTCATTTCACAAGAAAATTCTCCAGCGTTAGAAGATGGGGAAATGAGAAAACGAAAAGAAAGACTTCTTTTTTTATCCAATCCATTTCAACAAAAAGCCTATCAACCCCTTGTGTTCGTGGTTAATGATGGGCGGAAAATTGCAGGAGAAGTTCAAGAGGTCAATATTGAAACGCAAGAGGTCATGATCAGGACTACGAATGATGTCGTGCACCCTATCTCTATTTCTAGTCTGGATGATTTACTATGGCGGGGAAAATCTTTTTTATAGCCTGAATGTACAATGATTAGGTTACTATATTGAGATAAAACCAAAAAAACGAGTATCAGAACTTTTCTGAACTCGTTTTTCTTTACTTACGATATGTAATTTTTTACTATATAAATCCCTCTACAGTGGCAAGCCCTTCGATGTAGAATAACCTAGCCCATGCTATGCCAAAAGCGCCTTCTTCGGATACAGAACATTGCCTCGCATGGATGCGAGAGAGTTCGGCGTTGACAAAGAAAAGTGGTGAACTTAGTCGAGCTTCCTTACATCGGGTCTGAATGAGCCGCTTCCACCTTCAAATAAAGGCGCTGTTATATCTCAATGTTGATATTTGAAAGGAGTAATTATTGTGCCAGCACGCTGCTCGCGTTGCGCAAGAACGCACCGTGTGAGACAACGCGGTTGGCTCTTGCAGTTTGTGCGCTTAGCGTATGTCACTTTGAGTAAAAAATCAACAGTATCCATTAACATAGTCTAAATAATAAAGCGATGGCTTGATATAGTATCAAGCCATCGCTTCTTTTTCCGACGCTGCTTCACCTAAAAAATTAATCTGTGCAAACCCCTAAGAAAACATCTTTGATACATTGAACACCGCAGAAGCAATTTAAATCAACTGTGATACAACTATTAGTAGCTGCAAATTTTCTTACTTTGCAAAGATTTCTTAAGTCTAAATCTTGACCATGATCAGCTATAAGTTGCACATCATTATTATCAAGAGTAAGTGGTTCTAAAACTCGTAAAGTTGCACAGCAACCATCAAAAACATCTTCTACTCTGAAGAATACAGAGAAGCATGAGCAATCAGAACTTCCACTTTCTCTGAAGAAAGCTTTAAATGGTGTTCCGTCTTCTGTAAGTAGCATGAATACTCGGGTATCAACATTATTGCTTCTTGTAGGACTTACTAGACCACCAAGCGGTTCTAAAAAGCAGTTTGTAGGACAGTCGCAATCGTCATTAACACCTTGGTTTTGAATATCTAGAATTGCACGAACAACATCACATACGCAGTTTTTATTTTTATGGTGATTATGGTTAGAACTTGAACTTTCTCTTACGTTAGAACTTTCTCTTCCGCACCCCATCTTGTTTTCACCTCCCTTTCTAACTCTCTATACCTTATGAGTGATTTAATTATAGAATCGGGCTGTTGTCACTCTACCTGAATATTTTTATTTAAAAAGCATCATACTAACTCAAAAAGGGTGAGAAGTATGAAAAAGGGACTTCTGTTGCTCGTGGTCTTATTGTTAGTTGGATGCAATAATGGAAAAACTGCTTATTTTACAGCAAATGAAGACGACAATTATAAGACTGAGCGGCAAGATGTGGAGAAAATTGTAAAGGATGATCAACATATCAAAAGAGTCGTTGCACTTTTTACAAAAGATGCAGCACTCATTGGTATAGAAGTAAAGCCACTTTCTAAATGGAATAAACAGAAATACGAAAAAAAATGGCAGAAGGAAATGGAAAAAGCCTTACCAAATCATAAAGTTTTGGTTAGTACAGACTTGAAAATAATTTGGGAAACCGAAAGATTAGCCAAGAAAAAATTAGATGATGAACAACTTAAAAAGGAAATTACAAAGTTAAAAGAACTGTCTAAGGAGGAAACGTAATGGATGCAAAGCAATATGAAGACTTACAACAATCACTATCACCAAAACCATCAATTTTAAAAAATTGTCTTAAAGCATTCTTTGTTGGGGGTATTATTTGCACAATTGGTCAGCTTATTACCTTCTTTTATATTGCTAATTTTAACTTTACGGAAAAGACAGCTGGAAATCCTACTGTTGCGACAATGATTTTCATATCTATGCTTTTAACTGGTTTTGGCCTTTATAAAAAAATTGGTCAATTTGGTGGTGCTGGTTCTGCTGTACCTGTTACTGGTTTCGGTAATGCTGTTATCTCTGCGGCAATCGAACACAAGACAGAAGGATTCGTATTGGGCGTAGGAGGGAATATTTTCAAATTAGCTGGATCAGTTATTGTTTTTGGTGTTGTATCAGCATTTGTAGTAGCTCTCGTGAAGCTTATTTTAGTAACAATGGGGGTGACGAATTGGTAATGGATCAAGGTGTATTATATTTTCCATCAAAGCCAGCAATCATCGCCTCTGGTGTCGTCGCTGGACCAGTAGAAAAACAAAGTGTATTTGCAGCGGATTTTGATATGCTTTATGACGATGAGCGAGCAGATGAAGATACTAATGAAAAAGGGCATCAACAAATGGCCGAGCAAGCCTGTCAAATTGCCTTACAAAAGGCAAAAATAAAAAAACAAGATGTAGATTTTCTGATGAGTGGTGATTTAGTTAATCAGATGACACCATCCAATTTTGTAGCAGCAACTTTAGGAGCACCATATATTGGTCTCTTTTCTGCATGTGCAACGGCGGTTTCAGGAGTGATTATTGCATCATTATTAACGGAATTGGGAGGTAGCAGGTATGCGCTTGCAGGAGCAGCTAGTCAACATAATTCGATTGAGCGTCAATTCCGTTATCCTGTTGAATATGGTGGACAAAAACCTGGTACTGCACAATGGACTGTAACTGCTGCAGGTTATGTTTTAATAGCGAAGGGGCAGATGAATAGCCCAGCTATTGAAGCAGCTACTATTGGTAAAGTGATTGATTTACAACAAACGGATCCATTTCATATGGGGGCTGCTATGGCTCCAGCTGCATGCGATACTATTACTCGTCATTTAAAAGGTCGAGGACAGAAACTTAAGGATTATGATTTGGTCATGACTGGTGACCTTGGAAAAGTAGGACTTTCTATATTAAAAGAAATGCTTATTAAAGAAGGTATGTCCAAGCAAGATGTTATGAAAATTAGGGATGGGGGAGCAGAATATTATGGCGATGATGAAGCTTTTTTAGCAGGTGCGAGTGGTGCCGGTTGCTCAGCATCTGTTTTTTTTAGCTATATTTTAAAACAATTACATGATAAAAAAATTGAGCGGGTTCTTGCAGTTGCAACGGGGGCATTGCTTTCGCCATTAACAGTACAACAGAATGAGTCCATCCCTTGTACTGCCCATGCAATTGAAATCTCGATGAAATGAGGAATTTTAATGATTGTATCACTTGTAATGGCTTTTATCGTAGGTGGTCTCATCTGTGTAATAGGACAACTATTGATGGATGTTGGAAAACTAACGCCTGCACATACTTTAAGCATTTTGGTTGTAGCAGGAGCTGTATTAGATGGTTTTAATCTGTATGAACCCCTAATTGATTTTGCAGGAGCAGGTGCCACTATTCCGATTACTTCATTTGGTAATTCATTAACTCATGGAGCAATTGCTGAGGCAGAAAGACATGGTTGGATTGGTGTTTTGACAGGAATGTTTGAAGTAACAAGTTCTGGTATTAGCGCTGCAATTGTATTTGGAATGATCGGTGCTTTGATCTTTCATTCAAAAGGACAGCAACCATAGTACAAATGCCCGACTCTTCTTTTTAATTCCGCATAACATATGGGAGAAAAGAGAGGAGGGATTGCAATGTCAGGATATGGAGGTTACGGTTGTGGCGGTGGCTACGGTGGTGGCTACGGCGGTGGCTACGGCGGTGGCTGCGGCGGTGGTTCAACATTCATTTTAATCGTTGTTTTATTCATTTTGTTAATTATTGTTGGAACTAGCATGATGTACTAAGGGAGGCGTTTAGATGAATCCATATTTCTTTCGTAGAATCGAAGAGAAAACAGGAGTTCCAATGGAAGAAGTCTTTGCGCTAGCTAATGCTATACAAAATGCTGATTTTCAAGATGAGCGACAAGTTCGTAAAATTGTTCGTAAGGTTGCAAAGCTTGCGAATAAGCCAGTAACGAAAGAGTTAGAAGAACAGATTGTAGCGTCTATTCTTAAAAATGGCAAATCCTTAGATTTAAGTAAAATTCAAAATATGATGTAGAATGAGGCTATTCCCCTGTAATAACGATTACATTTCTTGCATAAAAGTAAAAGTATACTACAGGGGGTGGCTTTAATGGGCTATATATTACCAATGGATGACTTCCAAACTGCACAATATATCAGACGTTCTCTTTCTAATAATGAACATTATTCCTATATTAATAATGTTCACGGTATTAAAAAGGAATCTTGTTTTAGTAGAGGACAAGAAAAAAGAACGAAACGCTCAGATTTAAAGCATTGGGAGCGAAAGAAATCACAATTCTCACATTCAAAAATGAGCACAAAAAAAATATATAACGCCCTTCATACATCTTCATATGATAAGAGTATGGCAAACGTTACAGGTAAAGGATTAAACTATAATTTTTATGTATAGACAAAGCTACTATAATTGTGGGCTTGATACTAACACAATCACTACGATAATTTACAAACTAGTGTGAAACACTTCCATATAAAAAGCTACGATGTGTTATGATTTTTTTCATAGTACATCGTAGCTTTTTTTTTAAGAATTAAACACTTTTTCCATTGCGCGATGTGGGATACCCGCATCTAAAAATTCAGGAGAAGTGATGTAATAGTTCTGTTTTTCATAAAATGGAATAGCATGCGTTTGTGCATTTAGTTTCACCTTTTTAATGTTAGAACCTTGAATGAATTGTTCTAGGCTTTGCATCATTAAAACACCAATTTGTTTCCTGCGAAAAGGAGGTAATACACAAACACGGTCAACAGTAGCGGTTAGATCTTCTATAAAACGAACTCGACCTGCTGCGATTGGTCGATTATCAAAGTATGCTACAAAATGCGTAGCGATTTCATCATACTCATCTATTTCTAATGGAAGAGGAATTCCTTGTTCTTTGACGAAAACTTTTTCTCGCACAAAGAAGGCATCTTGTAATTCTTTTTCAGTTTCAACAATCTTCGCAAAAACCAAAAGTTACGCTTCTCCTGTTAATCGGTAAGTTTCATAAACAGTCCAAGAGCCATCCTCAAGCTGATATAGTAAATGAATACGATTGATGGTTTCGCTAAAATCAACATTTGTCATACGAAGTTGCCCAAAAATATCGTCATGTTCTCCAGAATTCATGTCCTGTGCAATGGTAATATGAGGAACAAATTTGTATAGTGCCTTTCCACCAAAGTCCTCTGAATGGAATGCTTCATGTAGATCTAAAAGCTGTTCTGTTGGATCCACCTTTAAATAGATTGCATTGTTCATAGGTGCAAATGAACTCACTTTTGACACATGGATGGAAATGGGAGTGAAATGAGTACAAATCTCTTTGACAGCATTTGAAACATTGTCAATTTGTGAATCCTCTACTTCTGTCACACCTTTTAATGTAATATGAGGCGTAATTTTAGCGTAATGCGAATCATATCTTTTTCGATAAGAATTCGCAAAGTCTTGTAATTGCTTAGATGGGAAAGCGACAATACCATATTTCATCATGCAGAACCTCCTTGGAGTTAATTATTTATTGTTCTCAATTTTCAGTATAGCAGAAAATTGAGAACATGAAATGCGATAACTACTTTATAGACTAAATTTTTGTTTAATTGCTCTTTTTAAATCCCTTTGCCAAAATTTCCATGTATGTTGTCCCTCGAACTCTTCATAAAAATTAGTAAAACCTTTATCAACCAATAATTGGTGAAGTTTACGATTTGGTGTAAGGAAGTCTTTAATCGTCTTATTCATTGTCATCACTTCATGTTCTAAAGAACCCACAACATGGTAAATAGAGAAAGCGTGTGGATCTTTTACTTCGCGAACTTTATCGAGTACCATATCGTCAACAAATGGAGATTGCATAATCACCTTGCCAAAAATATTAGGGTAAGCGATAGCAGCAAGTAAAGAAACGGTAGCTGCCTGTGAATCACCAATAAGTGCACGACTCATGCCCATTCGATAAGTTGAATAATGTTCGTCTATATATGGCACAAGTTCATGAGCTAAAAAGCGCAAATAAGCATCATGTAAATCGCCCTTAGGTAAGTACTTCCTTCTGCGGTCCTCAATACTTTTATAAGGGACACCTACAATAATTAAATTTTCAATTTCTTCATTGGCTAAGTACTCGTCGGCTACACGGCTTATGCGACCTAACTGAAAATAGTCTTTACCGTCTGAAGCGATTAAAACGGAATATTTATAAAAGGGAGAATAATTTGCTGGGATATAGATTAATAGTTCCAACTTTTCTTGTAGGGCCTCACTGTAAAATTCAATATCTGTAATGGTACCTTGTCCCACATTGAACACTCCTTTAATGTATATGTAGGGAAATTGTAACATATGAGTTCGTAAAGGTATAATAGTAGATAGACTGAATTATTTAAGTAGAAATGAGGTTTATCAATGTACAATGAAAAACTTAAAGTGTCTTCAGATATTGTGGCGAAAGCAGCACGAGAAGCATTAGAACGTCGTGGTGTAACAATCAATGACATTGCGGAAATTGTTTATGAAATGCAATATCCTTATAACAATGGGTTAACAATAAATCATTGCGTAGTATCAGTTGAGCGCGTATTAAACAAAAGAGAAGTTCAGCATGCTCTTCTTGTTGGAATTGAATTAGATGAATTGGCAGAGAAAAGAATGTTATCTCAGCCATTGCAACAGTTAATTGAATCTGATGAAAGTCTATTTGGCGTTGATGAAACACTTGCAATAGGGTCTGTTCTTACGTACGGGAGCATTGCTGTTACAACATATGGCCATTTAGATAAAAAGAAAACTGGAATAATCCAACAACTTGATTCAAAGACTGGTCAAGGTGTTCATACTTTTTTAGATGATTTAGTGGGAAGTATTGCTGCATCCGCATCGTCTCGATTAGCTCACCGTATTCGTGATTTAGAAGAAGCAGGTGAATCAATCGTTGGTAGAGATAAAATTTAGTAAAGGGACAGCGCCAATGTTTGGCGCTGTTCAAAAAACAAAACAAGCAATAGCGAAAGAATGATGGTGAAATAAATGAAAATAGGGTTGATTGTATTATGCAGTTTTGTTCTTATAGTTTTAGCAGGCTGTACAATTAGACAAACATCCAAATCTAAAAAAGAAGATAACAATCGAGTTTCAGTTGAAGTTGTCAGTGTAATGGATGGCGATACGATGAAAGTAAAATACAAAGGTGAAACAAAAAAAGTTCGATACTTATTAGTAGATGCACCTGAAATGTATCATAAAAAATTAGGCGAGCAACCATTTGGTCGTGAAGCACAAGCTCGAAATAGAGAAATATTAAATAATGCAAAAGACGTTTCACTAGAATTTGATGTTGGTGGTAAAGAAGACAAGTATGGACGCTTACTAGCATATGTTTATGCAGATGGAAAAAGTGTACAAGAACAACTTATTCGAGAAGGACTTGTGCGAGTAGGGTATGTTTACAAACCTAATACAAAATATGTAGACAAGTATAAGAAAATTCAAGAAGAAGCAAAAAAAGAGAAAAAAGGTATTTGGCAATATGATGGTTATGTCACAGATCGTGGGTTTGTTAAATCGGTTGTGAAAAACTGGAGACCTGGTGACGATGCTACAAAGGATATATCAACAAATACAAATGCATCTTCTACATCTAATCAATCACAAAATAATAACAAAAACTCCGAAACTGGAGTTTGCGAAATTAAAGGAAATATTAATAGTAAAGGGAAAAAATTGTACCATTTACCTGGAATGAATAATTACGATGCCGTAAAAGCAGAGAAAATGTTTTGTACTGAAGAAGAAGCACAAAAAGCAGGTTTTACGAAAGCAAGCTGATTTTATAGCGTGGACAAGTCCTTTCAATCCTGACAGATGCATTTAGGACTGGATCGAAAGGGTCTTTTCAACTTTTCGAGTGTGGGACAGTTTCGATGAAGATATCCTAAAATAGCCACGTTCTGTGGCAAATATTTTCTGCGACGAAGCGATGCAGGAACCTCTGTTATCAGGTTCATTTCGTGTGAACCCTTAAGGGGCTGGCTCGTTCAGCTAAAATTTCTATTATATCCTTTTTCTTGTTCATCATTTCATTTTTTAAGTGCGTTTCACACTATTAATTTTTGATTTTAACCCTTCAAAATCTGATTATAAATTGTTTTCACCCTCTTTTATAGGGATATAATACATATTTATATATTATTTACAATTATTGTCGAAAAGATACGACTTAGCTGAAACGTACTCTGTAGTTATTCGACATAAACCACCCTTATTTTCAGTAAGTCGATTTATATAAAAAAATGTTACTTTGTGTAATGAGTCAATTGAATGTCTGCAAGGTTGCAGATGTTTTGTCGAAAAGTAAGACGTTTATCGTGCATGTAATTCAACTATATAATGCAATAATTAATAGTATTCTATAAAATTGTAGAGTATTTTCCAATTTTTATGGTACGATGTTACTCATAGTAGATAATGGGGTGTGTGTATGACAAAAATATATATTGTACGCCATGGTGAAACGGATTGGAATTGTGAAGGCAGACTTCAGGGTGGCACTGATACGACATTAAATGAAAGAGGAAAGCAACAAGCAACTGAGTGCAGAAACTATTTTAACAAAATAAAATGCGATGCAATATTTACTAGTACTCTACAGAGAGCAATGCTTACAGCAACCATTATGAATGAAGACTTGAGATTACCATTCATTCCTTTAAAGGAGTTTGCTGAGCGAACATTTGGAGTAGCGGAGGGTATGACCTATGAAGAACGAGTGAAGGTTTATCCGCACAAAGAATATCCAAATCAGGAAACAATTGATCAATTGAAAAAAAGAATAACTAGTGGCTTGCATAAAATTCATGACCAGTATCCTGATGGAAAAGTAATATTAGTAACACATGGTGCTGTCATTCATACACTTTTTACAATGGTAGAGAATTCTGAGATATTCCCTCAAAGTGCTCGGCTATCGAATGGTGGCGTAAGCATAATCCATGACCAAGATGGAAAATGGTGGTTAGAAAAATATAATCAAATTCAACATTTGTTGAATAAGTAGAGAGATACGTAAAATTTTACGTATCTTTTTTAATGTCTACTGTTAATTTTATCCACAGCACCAGCGCGTTAAGCGCAAAAACTATTCCTTCCAAATATCAACAAACCAATTTAGTTTTTTGTAAATTTATTAATTAAAAAATACAGGTTAATTCCTAAAAAGTATAACAAGTTAAATTTTACAAAAAAATATATTGACATGGGATTACTACTTGTGAAACCGCTTTAAATCCAGGGATGGTGAATCTCGTTTCTACTTAAATATTCTATTTAAGGTATTTTTTATACTGTGAATGAAATAGTTTTTACTATAGAAATTAATGGGTTTTTTTCTATTTTGTGAACGCTTATATTACAAGATTGTAAATGTTACGTTAATAAGTGTAAATTTACGAGAAATTTTATTAATTTATTGTTAAGCTATTTTTGCGCTCAAAACGACATGTTTTGACACTAACTTTTTCAGGAGGAATTTATGTTTAGTCGAAAAAAAGCAGATCCATTCTTTGAAGTATTAGCAAAAATTTCAGTCAATGTTCAAGAGGCAGTGCACTATGCCAATGATTTTCGTATTCAAAACTTAGAGGATCTACGAGAAATTAGTACTCGCATGAAGAAATATGAAACAGATGGAGATACTCTGATTCATGAACTAATCGTCATGCTAAACAAATCATTTATGACCCCCATTGAAAGAGAAGATATCCTTGCTTTAGCAAATAGTATGGATGATGTTCTTGATGGTATGGAAGAATGTATCGCTCATTTTGATATGTTTTCACTTACCAATGTAGATGAATCGATGAATACTTTCATCAGCTATATTGTAAAAAGTGCAGATGAAATCGTAAAAGCAATGGATAAATTACAAAATAAAAATTTAACTAGCATGCGTGAAAATGCTATTTTAATAAAAGATTATGAGAGTAAATGTGATGAAGTATTACGTACTTCTATTAAACGATTATTTTTAAATGAAAAAGATCCAATCCGTATTATCCAACTTAAAGATATATATGAACAACTAGAAGATATTGCTGATGATTGTCAAAACGTGGCGAACACGATGGAAACAATTATTATGCGTAATGCATAAGGAGCGAATGATAACGAATGGATTCAATATTTGTACTGACCGTTTTAGTCGTAATTTTCGCACTGACTTTTGATTTCATCAATGGATTTCACGACACAGCCAATGCTATTGCAACATCCGTTTCAACCAGAGCTCTACCACCAAAAATTGCTGTTTTGCTGGCTGCAACTATGAACTTTATAGGTGCCATTACCTTTACAGGTGTAGCAAAAGCGATTACAAAGGATATTGTCGATCCATTTGCTTTGTCTAATGGCTCTATCGTAATTTTAGCAGCATTAATAGCAGCTATTATCTGGAATTTAATCACATGGTACTATGGTATTCCATCCAGTTCTTCGCATGCCATTATAGGTGCTATTGCTGGTTCAGCTATTGCAGCTGCAGGATTCGGTATTTTAAACTATAGTGGATTTATAAAAATTCTAGAAGCTTTATTATTATCACCATTCATCGCTATTGCTGCAGGTTTCCTGATGATGTCACTGTTTAAAGTGATTTTCAGAAAAGCTAATCTTTATAAAACAAATAAAGGAATTCGTATATTACAAATTTGTACTGCAGCAATTCAATCTTTTACACATGGTACAAATGATGCGCAAAAGGCAATGGGAATTATGACAATGGCTCTCATTGCAGCTGGATGGCAAACTGGTGAAGAAATTCAATCTTGGGTACGAATTGCAGCTGCTATTGCTATGGGGCTAGGGACTTCAATTGGTGGTTATAAGATCATCAAAACAGTAGGCGGTAAAATTATGAAACTACGTCCTATAAATGGTGCAGCCGCAGATTTAGCTTCAGCATCCGTAATTTTCGGAGCAACTTTAATTCATCTACCTGTAAGTACAACACATGTTATTTCTTCTGCTATTATGGGTGTTGGATCTGCACAACGCGTAAAAGGTGTTAAATGGGGCGTGGCACGTAAAATTGTCATGACTTGGATTATTACAATGCCAACAGCAGCGGCTTTAGCAGCAGTATGCTACTTCATTTTAAATATGTTTTTCTAATAATCTTTCAACAACTGTCTAACAGCTTCAATTACTAGCTGGAGGCAGTTTTTTTGTAGAAAAAAATAGTCATCTAAAGATTCGGTGACTTGGTTATTAATCTAATCAAGTACTGAAGTTAATAATGAATTGATATGAATAGACATACGGATCCCTTCCAAATAGGAATTCTGGATATTATGTATCAAACGATCAGTTATATTAGGAAAATATTATGTCGGAAATATGTAAGATGGAGGGGATTGTTACTCTAGAGGTATTTCAAGAAAATGGGTATAAAAAAAGCAGGCGCTCATCTTGCTTTGCCTGCTCATAAGAAAAGAACTCCCGGCAATCCGTGCCGTTACGGAGTTCTTTTTTGTGATTATTTACAAGTAAATATCACATAGGTTTGGCACCTAAGATAATATTATACAATGAATTTTGAAAAAGGCAAGTACTTT
>DATMJF010000180.1:0-10311 GCA_035554455.1 Rummeliibacillus sp. | reverse complement strand
TAAGAGAAATGCTGGATTTACTTTTTCTGTTAACACTAACGCTTCTAGTCCATAGGCATATTTTCGAGAACCTATGACTGCATATCCTGGTAATTCTTTAAACTCTTCTTCAGACCCTTTGAAAATCGAATACTTCTCCAGTAACAATTCTTTTTCTTCGCTAAATTGAATTCTCCCACTATGAATAAACGTGATATAATCTGCTATTTTTTCTAAATCACTTGTAATATGAGTAGAGAATAAAATACTATGAGTTTCGTCTTGCATAAATTCTAATAACAGTGTCAGAATATCATCTCGAATAATTGGATCAAGTCCACTTGTTGGCTCATCTAAAATAAGTATTTTTGGATTGTGTGCCAAGGCAAGTGCAATCGATAATTTCATTTCCATACCACGTGATAATTGTTTAATTGATTTGTTTTTTGGTACTTTTAATTGATCTAATAGTCGATAAAAATAAGTAGTATCCCAATTTTTATATAAACCTTTCCAAATCTTTTCAATTTCAGTGATTTTCAGATTGTTAGGGATATAAAGTTGATCAAATACAACTCCAATTTCTTCTTTTATATGTACTGCATCACGTGACATGGGTTCACCAAAAATTTTAACGGATCCTTTGTTTGGGCGTAAAATATCAAGAATACACTTAATCGTCGTTGTTTTACCTGCTCCATTTTCGCCGACAAATCCCATTACAACACCTTCAGGTAAAGTCAGATTAATATCTTTTAACGCAAAATTCCCAACTCTTTTTGTTAAGTCTCTAATTTCAATGCTATTCATTTGGATCATCCTCCATCAATAAATTTACGATTTCTAAAAATTCTTGTTTGGATACATCCGCAAGTACCGCCATCTCTACTGCTTTTGAAATATGCTCTTCGATTTTCCTTAAATACTCTTCTCGTAAAAACTCACGATTACTTGATGACACAAAACTCCCCTTACCTGGTACAGTTTCGATAAAACCCGCATTCTCCAGTTCGGCATATGCTCTTTTAGTTGTCATCACACTAATTCTTAACTCCAATGCAAGTTTTCTTATGGAGGGCAAAGCTTCTCCGGCTTTTAAATCTCCGTTCACAATCAAGGCCTTTAGCTGCTCTGTAATTTGTTCGTAAATTGGCTTATTGCTTGCGTTTGAAATGATGATTTTCAAAATTTGGCACCGCCTTCCATCTATCTGTATATATTATATATACACAGTATATACACAACAGTTAAATAAAGTCCACAAAAATTTATATTTGGATTTTTGATGAAAGATTTCACATAGCTGTTCCAATATTTATAAAACTGCCATAATTTTTGGATGGAGTTATTGTATAATGAAAAGAAGTAAATCATTTGATATGTTTCGCTAATTTACACCAACGTTTCGACATATAGGAAAGGATGATTCGGATGAGGACTTTGAAACTGCATATAAAAAAAGGCACTCCAAAATATCAGCAAATTTATTTTCACATAAAAGAATTAATCTTAAATAAAACTTTAAAATCAGATGATCAATTACCATCCATTCGGCAATTATCAATTGATTTGAAAGTTAGTCGTAATACTATATTATCAGCTTATGATCAGTTGCTTACTGAAGGTTATATACGTAGTGAAGGTAAGAAAGGTTACTTTGTGAATTCAGTTCAGAAAAAAGATGATAATTGGAAAACTGCTAATTATACAATCTTACGGAATCAGATTCCAACATATACGGTTAAGTTCCAACCCAACGCTGTTGATCAGGATTCATTTCCAACAGCGAAATGGCGACAATGCACGAATTTAGCAATGGAACAGTCATTTATCTATTCAAAGGACCATTACCAAGGAGATCCATTTTTGCGTCAACAACTATCATATTATTTACTAAAATCAAGAGGAATTAATGCAGATTCACAATCTATCGTTATTGGAAGCAGTAAACAAGAGTTGTTAATGAAAATAGGTCTACTATTAAATAAAGACTACCACACAATTATCTGTGAAGACCCTGGGTTTGAATCTACTCGTAAATTTAGTCCTTTATTTGATTTTGACATTTATCCAATGCCTATTTCAGAACGAGGAACATTCCTAAGAAAATTACCTGAAACGAGTAATAGTATTTTCTATACAACTCCTTCTCATCAATTCCCAACTGGCGTAACAATGCCAATTTATGAACGCCAAAAATTAATCGAATGGGCATATAATTCAAATAGTTTTATCATTGAAGACGATCACGACAGTGAATTCCGTTATTCACAGCAACCAATCCCTGCATTAGCTTCCCATGATCTAAGTCATGTAATCTACTTAGGAAGTTTTGCAGAGTCATTTTTGCCTACAATGCGTGTTAGTTATATGATTCTTCCACCAAAATTGCTGAAAGAATATCATCAAGCTTTTTCAAAGTTTGAGCAAACCGCTTCTACCATTCACCAAAGAGCGATGGCTATTTTCATGGAAGATGGTTTTTGGGAGTCTCATATTCGAAAAATGAGAAATACTTACAAAAATAAAATGGAGACATTAACGACTGCAATAGAAGAAGCTTTTTCAAGTGATGTCGAGGTATTAGGGAAAGAATCTGGTCTCTATATTCTTCTTCAAGTAAAAATAGGATATACAGAACAGCAATTAGTCCAAAAAGCAGCGAATTCTGGGGTAAAAGTGTATCGTGCTTCACGTTATTTCATCAAAAGAAAACCGAAATATCCATTGATTCAATTGGGCTTTGGAGGGAACTCTAATGAAGAAATTTTGAAAGGAGTTGAATTACTAAAAGAGGCTTGGAGCTAAATGCTACATAGTAACGGGTAAATTATTTCCTCAAAAAAATAACAGTCAAAAGAACAATGATAATTCCCTAGTTCCCCTCTTGACATTATAAGAATATAGCGTTATGATAACTTATGTCGTAAGGCAATGGGCGTATGGCGCAATTGGCTAGCGCACCTGACTCTTAATCAGGGGGTTGTGGGTTCGACCCCCACTACGCCCATACTTTTGAAAGAACATCATCGTTTGATGATGTTCTTTTTATTGTGTTAAAAAGGATTCGAAATTTAATTCCTCTTTTCGAAACTTTTTACAAGTTCAATCGGAGATAGAAAAAATGGTTGTTTCGAAAGGAGAATTTAATGAATAAAGTCAAACTACTAAGACTAAAATTGTGTATAAAAAAAGCTAGCCGATTAAGCTAGCATCAATTTCCTCTATACTCCATACCAATTAAATCCATCTTCATTTAAATCAATCCAAACATGCTTTGTTGTTGTATACATTTGTAATGCTTCAATACCTAGTTCACGACCGATTCCACTTTGTTTCATACCACCAAAAGGTGCAACTGTGTCTAGCATACTAAAAGTATTTACATAAACTGTCCCTGCTTTTAATTTTTTCGTCATTCGATGTGCTCTTTGAAGATTGGACGTCCATACACCAGCTGCAAGTCCGTATAATGTATCATTTGCTTTTTGAGTTACATCTTCTTCATCTGTAAATCGAATAATAGAAAGTACAGGACCGAAAATTTCTTCACGCGCAATAGTCATATCATTCGTTACATCGCCAAAAACAGTTGGTGTATAATAATTACCCTTCTGTAAGTTCTCATTACGTTCACCGCCTAGAAGTAGTGTTGCTCCTTCTTCTTTTCCTTTGCTAACGTAATATTCAATTTTTTCAAGTTGATCTGTACTTGTTTGGGGTCCCATCTGAGTTGCTTCGTCCAATGGATCTCCAACTCTTATTGTTTTTGCTTTTTCTACGAATCGTTTAACAAATTCATCATAAATTGAATCTTGCACAAATAGGCGGGTTCCCGATGCACATACTTGACCTTGTGCAAAGAAAATACCAAACATCGAGCCATTCACTGCATGTTCGATATTCGCGTCTTCAAAAACAATATTAGGAGATTTCCCACCGAGTTCTAAGCTTACATCTGTCACATTTTTGCTAGCAGTTTGCATAATCAATTGACCTGTTTTTGTTGAACCTGTAAAAGCAATTTTATCAATGTCAGGATGTGAAACTAAAGCATTTCCAGCTTCTTTACCAAAACCAGGAATGACATTAATAACGCCATCTGGCATACCAGCTTCTTTAAATAACTGTACCATTTCTAAAATACTTATTGGCGTGTGTTCTGAAGGTTTAATGACAATCGTGTTACCTGCTGCTAATGCAGGTGCTAATTTCCACATTGTCAGCATAAGGGGGAAATTCCAAGGAACAATTGCGCCAACTACACCAAGAGGTTCTTTTAATGTGTAATTAAAACGGTTATTGGGTGAAGATAAAGTGCTTCCTTGGATTTTGTTTGCAAGTCCAGCATAAAATTCCAATACATCAATCATACTTGGAATGGCAATATATTTTGTCTCATTAATCGGTAAGCCATTATCTGTTGATTCAATAACAGCTAACCTTTCTTGATTATCTCTTATTAGATTTGCGACTCTCATCAGCAATCGACCTCGATCACTTGGAGCCATATTGGACCATTCACTATTTTCAAAAGCTTGCCTTGCTGCCTTTACTGCTATATCTACATCCATAGCTCCTGCTTCAGCAACCTCAGCATATGCTTCTCCAGTAGACGGGTTATACGAATAAAATGTTTTACCTGAAACTGCTTCTTGCCATTTACCATCAATAAACAATTGATATTTTTTCATCTAATTCTCCTCCTAAGTCAGTAGATTGGATAGGTAATTGATAAACTGTATTAGGCTGCTTTTCTAGAATATGTAACTTGATCTTTAATTGCTGATCAAACTTCATAAAAGTTGTAAAATCTTGTAAAACACGAATGGAATGGTTATTTGAGATAATACAGTTTTCTATATAACTAACATGTTGCATTTCTATTTCCACTATATATAAACCAGGTGTTGGCAATAAATATTGCCAATCAACATCAATAAATAATCCATTTGATTGTCTTCTTATAGTACCGTTAACACAATAATGATTTCCTAAATAATGTGGAATTTTAGCAACATTTCCTTTATTCAAAAGTTCACGAATTGCACTCGAACTAATTTTCTCATTTTTATATTCAACTTTTTTGATAACGCTTACATCAAAACGATTTCGGCTCTCTTTTTGTAGAATATCCATATTCCCTTTGCCCATATGCCCAAAAGTAAAATCAAATCCTGCCACAACATGTTCGCAACTTAAACCCACGATATAATCCTCAATAAATTGTTCATAGGGTATCTTAGAAAATTGAGTATCAAAGTTAACAATGTAGACCTTATCAATATTTAATTCTTCAAAAATTGCAACTTTTCCTTCTTTAGGTGTTAAATATTGATTGATCTTTTTTTTATTTAGAAGAACATTACTAGGATGAGGGAAAAATGTCATCACTGATAGTTCAAGAGATTTTTCTTTTGCAATGGATCGAGCGACTTCCAATAACTCTTGATGACCTTTATGCACACCATCAAAAAATCCTAATGCTAAGACACATGGATTTATTGCACGATATTTTTTTACATTTAATTCTGCGTTAAACTCAATAATTTCCATTTAATCCCTCTCCTCTCTATTAATGAATTTCTTGATATTTTCCTTCGTAAAAGACGAGTGGATTATTCCCCTCAACAACATCAATATCTGTTACTTCACCGATGTATAAAGTATGGTCACCTTCAATATGTGTGTTATATACTTTACAAGTTAAATTTGCAATTGCATTCTCAATGACTGGTAAATTATTAAGCCACTTAAATTCTACTTTTTGATTTTCTTTTACCTGTCCTGCAAATATCATAGATAAATCTTTTTGTTCTTCTGCTAAGAAACTCACACCAAACTCACCAGCTTTTGAAATTCGAGAGTTCATTTGTGCGTTCTCACCGATTGAAACAACAACTAGTTTTGGGGATAGGGATACAGACATAAATGCATTTGCAGTCATGCCATATGGCACACCATCAACTGCTGTTGTAATCACTGTTACGCCAGTGGCAAATTTCCCCATTGTATTTCTAAATAAGCGATCATCCATCGAATTTCCTCCTTCAATTAACGTTTCATAACAACTAATTTATGCTCAACCATTTCTTCAATGGCATATTTAATTCCCTCTTTACCAACGCTACTTTCCTTTATCACGCCATATGGCATATTATCTACTCTAAATGTAGGAATATTGCATCTTCTTTCTAAATAGCAAATATAGGTTTTGCTTGTTTTAACTTGCCTTGTGTAGTTGAGATTGTTTCGTTAGTTTCAATATCGATAACTTTTGATGCTTCAGAGAACCAGCAATCTGGTGCTTCTGCTCCCCAGAATGTTTGGCGACGTTTATCGTTTAAATCCCAACGAATTGGATTAAAGTCTGGATCACTTGTTAAATAATCGCCATTATAAAGTTCAATACGGTGTCCATCTGGATCACGTAAGTATAGGAAGAATGCATTTGATAAGCCATGGCGTGCTGGACCACGTTCTATATTTTCCGCGTATCCTAGAGATGCTAATACGTCACAGCCATGAATTAAGCTCATTGGATCACTTAACCAGTAAGCAACATGGTGTACACGTGGTCCTTCTCCATTCATAAATGCAACATCATGTACAGATGGCTTGCGGTGAATCCATGCTGCCCAAATGCGATCTTCATCATCTGTTGTAAATTCAGAACATGAGAAGTCTAGTTCATTAATGTAGAAATCATATGCTTTTTCCACATCTGGAACCATACAGTTAAAGTGATCAATTCGTTGCGCTTTAGCTCCTTGGTATAAGTCATAACGTTGTAATAATCGTTCTGCACCTTCCATTTTCGCGAAAAATTCAACTGGTAATCCCGAAATATCTTGCACTCGCAATGCACGACCTACTGCATGTTGTGTACCTGCTTCTAACCATTTCACTTTTAAATTATGTTTTTCAAAGACCGTTGCAATTTTCTCTAAATCATCATCAGAACGTACTTTATAACTAATTGCTTCCACTACAGGTGTTTCTGCTTTTTTCAATACTAAACTATGGTGAATATGTTCCTCTAAACCTCTAAGATAAATTGCATCTTCCGTTCTCTCTGTAACAATCAATCCCAAACCTTTTGTATAAAACGCTTCTGATTTATCTAAATCAGTAACATGTAAAATAGCACGCGCTGTGCGAATAATATCAAAGTTTGTAGTCATATTCATATCCCCCTATCTATTTTTAACTACACTTCTTTCAGCGAATGTATGGGCACCGGCTGAAAGTAGACAAAAATTTGAATTTAGTCTACCACCAATATGGTGGTAGACTTCTGCTGCAAGATTTTATATTTTGATAAAATTATTTGTAGCTGAACTTGCAGATTTCCCTAAGAAATCTGTTACACGTTCTTTCAGTAAATCTTTTGCTTCATAGTTATCAAAATAAGACATACCCATTCGAATTGGATCGCCGAAGAAATAGTATTCATAATGAGATTGACGGCTACCAAACGCACTCATTGTCATATCCCAAGCTAAGCGGAATAATTGGACACGTTCATATCCTTCAAGGTTTTTGCCTTGTAATCCTCGGTGTATTAATTGTCCAATCTCTGGATTCTCAAAATCAGCTTGTGTTGGAATACCCATCAAGCCAGATGCACCCAGAACTCGAACAATTTCAGTTAATTTTGGATAAATACGTGGGAACCATGTACGTGCTGCATCTAATGCCTCAAAATCTGGTGTCATCGTACCCCATTTATCTAATTTTGCATTATGTTCTGCACGATATAAGTGCGATTTTAGACCTTCAAGGGTCAACATAATTTCTGTTCCTTTATCTTTAACATGTTGGAAACCATCAATTCCAATAGCATCCATCATGGATAAGGCAACACCGAGAACAAATTCTGTTTTGATGATATTTTTTGACACAACTTGATGAGACATATGGACAACTGCATTTGTTTCTCGGAAAGTTCTATTACAAATAGAGGAGTTCCCACAAACAAAGACACGTTCCCATGGTACGAAAACGTTTTCAAAAGAAACAATCGCATCTCCTTCTTCAAAACGAGAACCTAGTGGATGATCATAGTCATTTTTGTTGTAATCAAATGATTCACGACTAATGAATTTTAAACCTGGTGTATTGTTTGGAATAGCAAATGCTAGTGAATAAGGATCGTCAAGTTCACCTGCTTTTTTCACTGTTGAAGGAAATACGAGAATTTCATCTGTAATTCCACCTTGAGTTGCTAATAATCGAATGCCATCAACGATTATACCTTCCTTATTTTTTTCAACTAGATGTAGTGCTACATTTGCATCCTTTTGTTCGTGCTGTGCTTTGGCACGGTTTACTTGTGGATGGATAAGGGTATGAGTTAAACTAATGTCATTTTCGCGTGCAAACTCATAATATTTGCGAGCGTTTTCAGCAAACATTGGATCTGCTTCAGCGAATAATCCATTTGACACACCCATTGCCATCACTTCAGCATTCAAATAGTCTGGAGAACGCCCCATCATCCCACCTGAAGTTAGTGCCCATTCTTGAATTGCCTGTCTACGTGCGATAATGTCTTCAATTGATTTTGGTTGTAAAAATGTTGTTCCTACTTGTTTACCCGTTGTTGGTGATGTATACAACATTTTATCTGGCTTTTGAAATTGCAAATCATATAAATTTGCCATTGATTTAATAACACCTTGTAAGCCAGGATGTGTAGTCACATCCTCAACTCGTTCACCATGTAAGTAGATATTGTTTCCTGCTTTTTTTAGTCGTTCAATATATTGTGCTCCTGTTTTTGCCCCCATTGAAGTCACCCTCTCTTTTAATTTTTATGATTTTTTCCCGAATTGCGGGATATGGTGCTCGCTAATTGCAACATGAATGACAGTTGGTTCTGTATAGAACTCGAAAATAGCGTAATGCCCACCCTCACGTCCTATTCCACTTGCTTTTGTTCCTCCAAATGGAATACGTAAATCACGTGTGTTATGAGAATTAATCCAAATCATGCCGGCTTCAATTGCTTGAGCAACACGATGACCCCGAGTTAAATCTTGTGTCCACACAAAACCGGCTAGACCATATTTCACATCATTCGCTACTGCAATAACTTCCTCTTCGTGTTCAAATTCAATAACTGCCATAACTGGACCGAAAATTTCTTCTTGGCAAACGCGCATATCATTTGTTGCATTTAGCAATAATGTTGGCGGTACATAGTTACCAGCTTTAAATTGTTCTGGCACTGTACCTTGGAATACTTCACAGCCTTCTTCTTTCGCTAACTCGATATAGCCTTTTACTTTATTGAAATGTTGTGTTTCAATCAGTGGGCCTAGTTCTGTAGAAGCATCTAGTGGATCACCAATTCGAATATTTGCAACTCGTTCTTTTAATTTCTCTATAAATTCATCTTTAATTTTTTTATGAACGAATACGCGTGAATTAGATGTACAACGCTCACCATTGAATGAGAAAATGCCCCAAATTGTTGCATCCAAAGCACGATCTAAATCTGCATCGTCAAAGATAATTAATGGCGATTTTCCACCAAGCTCCATAGAAGTCTTTTTCAATGAATCAGCTGCATTTTTTATGATAATAGAACCTGTAACCGTTTCACCTGTAAATGAAATTGCTTTTACATCCGGGTGTTTTACAAGTGCATCTCCTGCTGTATCACCAAAACCATGTACGATATTGAAGACACCCTTTGGCAATCCTGCTTTATCAATAATTTCAGCTAATTTATTTGCTGTTAACGGTGATAATTCTGCAGGTTTTAAAATTACTGTATTACCTGTTGCTAATGCTGGCGCAACCTTCCACGTTTCTAACATAAATGGTGCATTCCAAGGTGTTATAAGACCAACCACACCTAATGGACGATGTAATGTGTAGTTAATAAACTCTTTTTCTACAGGAAATGCTTGACCGTGCAAATGTGTCTCTACCATTTTCGCGTAAAAACGGAAGTTTGTTGCTGCGCGTGCAGCTTGACTACGTGTTTGACTTATAGGTAATCCAGTATCAAGCGCTTCCAAATAAGCAATTTCTTCTGCTTCTTCTTCAATGAGATCCGCAATTTTATTGATATATTTCATACGTTCCGAAATTTCTATATTTTTCCATTCGTTATCGAATGCTTTTTTTGCAGAAGCTACTGCCTCATTGATATCTTCAATATCTCCTGCTGCAATATTATTGATGTGCTCATTTGAGAATGGGTTTACATTTGTAAAAGTCTCACCACTTTTAGCCGGTACAAATTGACCATTAATGTATAATGAAATGTCCTTTACAATTACTTCTCTAATTGAGTGTTCAGTAATTGAATTTGTCATT
>DATMJF010000179.1:0-3096 GCA_035554455.1 Rummeliibacillus sp. | reverse complement strand
TTGATAGAGCTGATTGATGCTTTTTTGTTGTGTTTCAGGTTCTAGGTATCTGAGCAAGACATATGCAGTTGTGGGGCCACATGCGGAGTTTTGATATTTCTTATTAACAGATGTGGCATACTGGGATTGGCCTTCTACAGGTAGCTGGATTCGCATAGTTTTCCTCCGAGTTTTTGACTTGGAAATTAGGTTAGATAAAGAAACTGAAACTTAGGTAACTAAGCATGTATTAAGCAATCATTGAAATTATGGGGAATTTTTCTTTGATTCTATACTGTGTCATAAGCTGATCCTTGTCGGGAATAATTCATATGAAAAATTTACATGAGATTAGCTAGAAGAGGAACTAAGTAGTATCAAACGTGGATACTATTCGTTTTTTCGTAGATTGGAGAGTGTAATTCTTGGATAGGTATAGTTTTATAAAAAAGATTGATCATTTTAAAAAAATTCGATTATTTAATAATAAAGTTTGATTAAAATCCTGTATTGATATACAGGATTTTTTCTTATTCCACAATCGGGCCAGATTGTTGAATACATAATTATAGATTTAATATTAAGAAAGGTGAACCGTATCATAAGGCGAACCGGATGTTGCCAGTCATTTGTTGAGCGATTCCTTCATCATTTCGACTCCATAGGTGAGCGTAGTGCTTCAATGTAATTTCTGGCCTTGAATGCCCAAGTCGTTGTGATACAACCAAAATATCCGCATTAAATTTGTGAAACCAGTGTTGATGAATTTTATGATTGGTTTGAGAAGTGAGTAGAGTTAGCGGAATATTGTATTTAAAGTGTCTGAGAAGTTATTGATATTTGTTTAAATTCGCCTATACTAATGATTAGTTAGCAAAATCGTCTTTAAGGCTAAAAGCAAAAGTTAAAATACCAAGCACTTGACTTGCCAAAAAAGGCAGGTCATTTTTTATTAATTCACATTCTAACTCATTTACAAGGCGAAATTCGCGTATAATGGTAGTTTGAATAAGGTAACAATCTTCAAGAAATAATAAGGTAAATAATCCAAAATAAAAGAGGCTTAATTATGTGCAAAGAAAGTTTTAAAGATTATAAATTAAGTAATGAAATAGTAAACGCGTTGGATAGCTTAGAATACGTAAATCCAACAGAAGTTCAAAGTAAGGTTATACCTATTGTGTTAGAGAAAATGGATCTTGTCGTGAAATCACAAACAGGAAGTGGGAAGACTGCTTCATACGGGATTCCAATTTGTGAATTAATTGATTGGAAGGAAAATAAACCTCAAGCGTTAATTTTGACACCTACGAGAGAACTTGCTGTGCAAGTGAAAGAGGATTTCATAAACATAGGTAGATTTAAACGGATAAAAGCAGCAGCTGTTTATGGAAAACAACCTTTTGCTATCCAAAAAACAGAATTAAAGCAAAAAACACATGTAGTAGTCGGTACTCCAGGTCGTGTGTTAGATCATATTGAAAGAGGTACTCTGGCTTTAGATCGGATTCACTATCTTGTAATTGATGAAGCTGATGAGATGTTAAACATGGGGTTTATTGAACAGGTAGAAGCCATCATCAAGGAGTTACCTCGAGAACGAGTAACAATGTTATTTTCAGCTACATTACCAGAGAAAGTCAAAAGCCTCTCACTTAACTATATGAAAACGCCTATCGATATTGAAATTAAGACGACGGGACTCACAACTGATAAAATTGATCATTCTCTTTTTGAGGTGGCAGATGACGATAAATTTTCTATGCTTAAAGATATAACGATTGTTGAAAATCCAGACAGTTGCATAATCTTCTGTCGAACAAAAGATCGAGTAGATACTGTGTGTGATCAGTTAATAGATTTAAGTTATTCCTGTGATAAAATCCACGGCGGAATGATACAAGATGATCGGCTTGGCGTAATGAATGACTTTAGAAGAGGAGAATTTCGCTATTTGATTGCTACGGATGTAGCTGCCAGAGGGATTGATATTGATAATATAACACATGTCGTCAACTATGACCTGCCACTTGAGAAAGAGAGCTATGTCCATCGTACGGGTAGAACAGGACGAGCGGGTCAAAAAGGGAAAGCCATCACTTTTGTTACACCTTTTGAAGATCGGTTTTTAAGTGAAATTGAAGAATACATTGGTTTTGAGATTCCGAAAATGAACGCTCCTTCAAAAGAGGAAGTTTTAGATAAGAAACCTGCCTTTGAAGAAAAAATGAATGTTGAACCAACGATTAAAAAAGCAAAAAGTGAAAAACTAAACAAGAAAATCATGAAGTTATACTTTAATGGTGGTAAGAAAAAGAAGCTTAGAGCAGTAGATTTTGTTGGAACGATTGCAAAAATTGACGGAGTATCAGTGGAGGATATTGGTATTATTACAATATTAGATACTGTTTCTTATGTTGAAATATTAAATGATAAAGGTCCGATTGTGTTGAATAGCATGAAGAACACAACAATAAAAGGTAAGTTATTGAAAGTATATGAAGCTAATAAGAAGTGAAACGTTAGTGTTGGCAGAACGATGGGTAATAAGACATAACTGGACTTTTTTCTTGTAAGTAACATTAGGAGATATCAAACTAAAACCCTCATTTAGTTACTATTATAATAAAAATAGTGTGAAGAGGAGTAGTTACTATGTCTAATATCGCTGGGGCATTACTGGGTGCGTTATCACTGTGTGTAATTGATTATATGTGCTTTCGTAAAGAAAGCAAAAGGTGGGAGTGGTTTACCAAAAAAACTAGAATGCAAAAAATCGGATTACTTATTACAGTTTTTTATAGCATTATTCGTTCTTAACTATGTATTTTATTAATAATACCTTAGTTGTACTAACGCATGCTTTGGTAGAAGCTCGTTGAGCTGTTCAGACAGCTCTATTTTCTTATTCAACTAAACCAGCTAAAAGAAGGTTAATCGTTATTCGATTAAAGGGCGCTTTTCTCTAAGAAATGCGTCTGTTTTCATTTAAGGGCCAGATGGTTGAGGAACGTTCCATGTATTCATGTAGAATAAAAATTGAGATTTTGAAGGATTACACTTAAACTATTGGGCAGATAACTTGAAGAAGGACTATCATTAGACGGATAGAAAAAA
>DATMJF010000178.1:0-5038 GCA_035554455.1 Rummeliibacillus sp. | reverse complement strand
ACATTTACGAGGAATAATCGAACTAGCCAAGCTTCTTCTATAAAATAATCATTACCATATTTCTCGATTGGTTGCGATATAATATCATAACGATGTTCATTATAAACGTAGAATGGTTCATCCATAGGGAATCTAAATGAGCGTGTATCACTCTCTACATAGAATCCATGGGTTCCTACTTCTGAAGTATATCCAAGGTTCTTCAATATTGGCTTTACAGAATATAGAATACGTCCATCTTTAAATATAACTTGCAGATTTTTTTGTTGCAATTCATTTATATAAACTGGACGTTTATCTTCAAATAATAATGGTGCTATATTCTGCCCGTTATTCGCATTCATATCAAAGAATGATGTTTTTAAATTTAAAGATTCAGATAGTAAATGATCAAGGGAAGTTGTTGTTACTTCTTTACCTTCCATTTTTTCTAAACCTTTTTTCCATACTGCCAATTGATCCTGATTCATATAATTTTTTAATACAGCAATCATTTTCTTTGCCTTATCAGATCCCAATGTGCGATCTGATAAAAATGATGCTACAATCGCTGGTACCCATGATGGAGTAGTATCAAATTTATATTTTTGATGAATTTGAGATAAGATTACTTTTTGTTCTAATGTTTTTTCGTTTAGTTCAGATGTAAATAAAATACGCCCTGCAGATTTTCTCTTTTTATTTGTTTCAATAACTGCTACATGTTCAAAATCCTCTAAATTTAATCCCTTTAGAGATTTTGCTAAATCACCTGTAATGTCATTCATACCGTAAAGCGTTAGTTGATCATTCTTAAACACTTTTTTCATTTTACTTTTTTGCCAATATAGAGATGTTACAGGACCATTTCCACTAAACATTGTATATTGGACAAGCGCCAATGTTTTACTATCCACTTCAGGTAATCCGGTAATCCATTGGCCGCCTGAACGAGTTTCATCAGTAATATGTACAGTTGTATGTACAGGCGTCCCGTTTTGTAAAGTTAAAAAAACATCCTGTAGAACCTGCCCTGATTTTAATCCTTTTTTAGATACAGGGATTACATAAGCTACAGTTTGTTCTTCTGTTTTTCCTTTTCTTAATCCGGTAAGTGTTTTGTTTAACCGACTACAGTTGTTTTTATCCTCTGAAGAACAAGCTTTTTTTACACTCTTTGTTGGCCATACAAACTTCATGTTTTCAGTAGGTAGAGAACTTAGGTGATGATTAATAATCAGTTTTCCTTTCCGATAAACAACGTCGATATCTTGATTATAGTGAAAGGCCTTGTCTTCTTCTTTCAATTGATCAGAATAGACATGGTACTGAAAAGTCAACATAATACCATTTATAAATAACAGTATGGAAAATAAACTGGCTGCAAATTTCATGTGCTAATCCTCCAAATCATGATACTATGTGTTAAGAAAGGACGTGTATGATATATGATTCAACAATTCATAGAACTGGGAGAAGGCTACGGTGACATTTACGAGCTTTGTGAACTAATGAAAACAAATAAGCATCGTATTAGTCGTACATTTATATTTACTGCAACCGATGGTGATAAAAAAGTAGCATCAATCGTTGCTGCATTTGAACCTGTTGGTGACAGTAAATTTACACCGATCTATATTTGCCGAGAAGGAATTCCTTATTCGACTGAAAAGCCTTCAAAACGTTTAGAAATTTTCGAGGAGACTGTAAAAGAAGTGGATCAATTACTGATTACTTTAGATGTAAAGCATTCCTCTATTTATGCTGAAAAAGAGCTATATTATCAATACTTGATTGGTATACTACGCCTTTATCACTACATCCCATCATTGCACTAATTGCTTATTTTAGCGGTAAAAATATATTGCCACTAGATAAATTTTACTATCCTTTTTCTATATCGACAGGGATTGTTAATCCTTTATAGACCCGTTTTGTAATCATACTCTTTTGCTTTATCTGGTTTGGCATTTTCAAACTTAGTAGAGACAAATGGACGATAAGACGGTAAGACTTCTCTCACATAAGGGAGACGGGTCAATTTAGCTATAGTACTTTCAATTTCTTCTTGATTGCAATATAAAACGACGTATTTGAGTCTTCTTGAAATATAATGTACATGCCCATATCTACGCATTGATTTAGCCTGTTTTAGGTGATGTACATATACGATTAAGCCTTGTCGGTCTTTCATTTGGATTCCCTCTTTTCTTACCATCAAGAATACCATAGCTTTGAATTTTCACGCAACCAAGTTTAGCTGACAGGATAGAGGTAAATCCGTTATAATAGAAAAATAAGTCTGCATTTTGAGGAGGACTAATATGGGAAAGAAAACGAAAGTAGCAATCGCAATTGCTGCGGCAAGTGCTGCGGCTTGGGCAGGGTCTAAAGCTCTTTCTAAACCACAAAAACGTGAAAGTAAAGATGCATTAACTTATGAGCATCCAGTAGTTTTAGCACATCGTGGCGGATCACATTTAGCACCAGAACATACAATGGCAGCATTTCGTAAAGCCGATAATCTTGGTGTAGATGGATTTGAGATTGACATTCGTCTTACGAAAGATGAAGAAATCGTCGTATTTCACGATGATTATGTCGATCGTACTTGCGATGGTACTGGTCGCGTGGCTGACCTAACATTAGATGAATTACGTAAGTTTAATTTTGGATATAATTTTGTTGATTTAGATGGCTATCTCTCTTACCGTGATGAATTTGAATCGATTGTTACCCTACGTGAATTATTGACTGAGTTCCCGGATAAGTTCGTAAATATTGATATGAAAGATGCGCCAGATACATATGAAGGTGGCCTTATGCCTTCTAAACTATGGCGTTTAATCGAAGAACTTGATGCAGCAAATCGTGTAGTAGTTACTAGTTTTCACGATGAACAAATCGACCGTTTTAACCTCTATGCTCAAAACAAAGTAGCATTAGGCGCCGGACAGGCTGAAGTAAGAAAAGCTTATACTTCTTTCACAAGTCAATTTGGACATTTATATCATCCTAAAGTGGATGTATTCCAAATTCCAGAAAAACATGGCGTTTTTGCATTAGATAATCAAAGCTTCATACAATTTTTAAACGACTTAAATATTCCAGTTCATTATTGGACCGTCAATGATGCATTATCAATGAGGAAATTAGTCAATATTGGGGCAAGAGGAATTGTCACAGATCGCCCCGATTTAGCAGTAAAAGTTGTCAATCTATAAATAGACATAAATCTATTCATTCAAAAAGAGGTTTCTACCAAAAGTAGAAACCTCTTTTTATTTTAATAAGCTAAACGCACCAATTTAAGAACGATAATCTAAATACGCTGCTCCTTGTGGCAGACTTTTCGTGAGACGAAGCTAGCATCGCGATGCAGGAGCAACGGCAAACGGATCTAAAACCTATAGACTCTCGATAGGCTGGTGCGTGAAGCTGGATAGATTTATTTATTGAATTTATTTTTTCTCACGCAGAACAAGAACAACTACCACCTGAACCGCACCCTCCGCTGCTACAAGAGGAACCAGATTGGAAAAACGGATTACTTACAGGTACTTTAACAGCTTCAGAGACTGTTTTTCCAATTAGCAAACTAATGTCATCCAATAAATTCTGGTAGTCATTTTCGGCAAGTCTAAGTGCAGAAACTTTATCATTAACATCAAGTTCACGTTTTTTTACACGAATTGATTTCATAATTGTTTGATAGTCTGGATGGTATTTTCCAAATCGTTGTACGTCCTCGTACTGCTCTTTCATCCGCTGAAAATCATTTATTTCACGAACAAGTTCGGCATCTGAATAAACTGCCTCATGCGCCCTTTGTAGGATCGCAAATTGTTCGGAGGAACGGATCATAGTGTTCAGTACTTCTACTTCTTCAAGAATCATAGCCCAATCAGAAGTCATTATCATCTTTATTTCCCCCAATCTACTCCTATCATAACAGATTTAACGTTGACTTGTATGATTAGAGGATTATAACTATTAGCTATTTTTATTTTTTTCTAACGTAGCTAGAATTTCTTTCACAACTTTTTCATCGGAAAAAGGAAAAATTTGTCCTGCCACGATTTGACCTTCTTCATGGCCTTTTCCCGCAATAATTAGTATATCACCTTTTTTGCAGCTATTAATGGCATTATGAATAGCCTTTTTCCGATTTGGTTCCATTCGATATGGCTTCATGTGAATTCCTTTTACAATAGAATTCAAAATAGCACTGGATGATTCGCCCCTTGGGTTATCATCTGTAAGCCAAATATAATCTGCATATGCATCAGCTATTTCTCCCATTTCAACCCTTTTCCCTTGATCTCGATCTCCTCCACAACCAAAGACAACCACTAATTGCTTTGACGTTTGCAAACGAAGTGCACTTAATAGGGCTTCTAATGCTGTGGGGGTATGTGCGTAGTCAATAATAATTCGAAATCCTAGTGTATTTGAAACTTCTTGCATTCTTCCTGCTGGTAATGTTAATTTACCTGTATGTTTGGCAACTTCCTCTAAGGAAAATCCTAATTCTGTTATTGTTGTAATTGCTGCAAGTACATTATATTGCAAATACTCACCTTGAAAAGGAATCATGATATCAATTGGTATATCGCGATCCTGAATGAGCAATTGCATTCCTTCTTCCATATTCTGTTCATGGATTATACTACTATCTGCCAATAAACTCTTACCGAAACTTTTAACTATTGGATGCTCCATTCTTAGTTGTTTACAGAATGAATCATCGATGTTAACTATAATTTGCTCAGAAAATAGACATAATCTTTTTTTTGCTGCTAGGTAATATTTTTCGCCACCATGTTCTTCATAGTGGTCTCGGCTTACATTCAAATATACACCAATATCAATATTACAATCGTCAAGACGATGTTCAGATAATGCAAGCGATGAAGCCTCCATTACAAGATGTGTTACGCCTTGGCTTACACAATAAGCAAAAATTCTATATAATTCTGTCGCTAATGGCGTTGTTAATGGTTCTAATTTTACTGTTTGCTTCTTACCATTTATAAATAATCCAACAGTTCCAAGGACC
>DATMJF010000177.1:0-2264 GCA_035554455.1 Rummeliibacillus sp. | reverse complement strand
CCGACGGTTATTCGTATGCTTCTTGATTTAACAGGAATTGATCCAAAAACGATTCGGACCGATGATCCTGAAGTTATGAAAATCTTCACAGGACCAGAATCTCTAGGTGTAACTGCTGAACAAATCAATTGTAAGACAGGTACATTAGGTATACCAGAATTTGGAACGAGATTTGTGCGTCAAATGTTAGAAGAAACAAAACCGTCTACTTTCTCAGAACTTGTTCAAATTTCAGGTTTATCACATGGCACAGATGTATGGTTAGGAAATGCTAGTGAATTAATCGAAAACGGCACTTGTGTATTATCTGAGGTAATTGGTTGTCGTGATGATATTATGGTTTATTTAATTTACCAAGGTCTGGAACCATCATTAGCATTTAAAATTATGGAGCATGTACGTAAAGGGAAAGGGCTTACTGAGGATATGGAAGCAGCAATGCGAAAAGAAAGTGTTCCCGAATGGTACATCGATTCTTGTAAAAAGATTAAATATATGTTCCCTAAAGCTCATGCAGCTGCATATGTATTAATGGCTGTTCGTATAGCATACTTTAAGGTACATTTCCCAATTGTGTATTACTGTGCATACTTTACTGTACGTGCTGATGATTTCGATTTAATCGCAATGGTGAACGGTTCACAAATGATTCGTGCACATATTGATGAGATTGATGCAAAAGGTTTAGAAGCATCGACAAAAGAAAAAAACTTATTAACTGTGTTGGAATTAGCACTTGAAATGTGTGAACGTGGCATGTCATTCCAAAAGGTTGATTTATATCGTTCAAATGCAACAGAATTTGTTATTGATGGGGAAAGTTTAATTCCACCATTCAATGCAATTCCAGGACTAGGAAATAACGTAGCATACGCTATTGAAAAAGCAAGAGAAGAAGGTGAATTCCTTTCTAAAGAGGATTTGCAAATTCGAGGGCGCGTTTCAAAATCATTAATTGAGTATATGGATAAATTAGGATGCTTAGAAGGGCTGCCAGATGCGAACCAATTGTCTCTCTTCTAGAGCTGGTTGCATTTGCTGCTTATTTGTGTTATGATTTAGACAATTATTTGTTGATAGAACGGCAGCAAAAGAGTGGGATTTCCCGCTCTTTTCTGTTGTTATGACAACTAAGTGAGTCAGGAGGATTGTATGAGCAAAGTTACAACTGAAGTAGAACAACTAGTAACGCCAATAGTAGAAAGTCTTAACCTTGAATTAGTCGAAGTAGAATTTGTTAAAGAAGGTCACGATTGGTTTCTACGCGTTTATGTGGATACTCCTGAAGGAAGCATTGACATTGAGCAATGTGCTCAAGTAAGTGAATTACTAAGTGTAAAACTGGATGAAGTTGATCCAATTGAACAAAATTATTTCCTTGAAGTTTCCTCCCCAGGGGCAGAACGTCCACTTAAAAAAGATGCAGACTTTGAAAAAGCAATTGATCAATTTGTGCATATTAAATCATATGAAGCCATCAACGGTATGAAAGAATTTGAAGGATATTTAAAATCATACACAGACGAAGGCGCTGAACTTGCTGTACAGATAAAAACTAGAAAAATTACAGTTCTCATACCGAAAGATAAAATTGCAAAAGCACGCTTGGCAATTGATTTTTCAGCAGAACGTTAACTTTAGGAGTGAAATAGACAATGAGTAAGGAATTAGTCGGTGCACTAAGCGCACTTGAAGCGAAAGGTATCTCAAAAGAGGTGATCGTTGAGGCGATTGAAGCAGCACTAATTAATGCATATAAAAAGAATTATAACCAAGCTGCAAATGTCCGTGTAGACTTAAATTTAGAACGCGGCACAATGCAATTATATTCTCGTAAAGATGTTGTTGAAGAAGTGGAAGATGAACGTTTACAAATTTCTTTAGCAGATGCTCAAAGAATTAATCCTAATTATGAATTAGGGGATGTTGTTGAAGAAGAAGAAACTCCACGTAACTTTGGACGTATTGCAGCAACTACGGCAAAACAAATTGTTACACAACGTTTCCGCGAAGCTGAACGTGGCATCGTATACGAAGAATATGTAGACCGTGCGGATGATATCATTAATGGTGTTGTAGAACGCTTAGATGCTCGTAATATTTATGTAGGAATTGGTAAAATCGAAGCTGTTCTTCCACAAAACGAACAAATTCCAGGTGAAGCTTACAAACCTCATGATCGTATTAAAGTATATATTACGAAAGTTGAACGCACTTCTCGTGGTCCTCAAGTATTCGTTTCACGTACTCATCCAGGTCTATTA
>DATMJF010000176.1:0-2753 GCA_035554455.1 Rummeliibacillus sp. | reverse complement strand
TAAAAAAAGATTCCAGTCAAAAGTTAATTTAAGAAATCAATACGGAATGTTACATTTGTTTAAATGGGTATTAAATTCAATATAATCAATTTCTACAAAACAAAAAGCGCATCGGGAAAATTAATCATTCACCCATGCACTTCTTGGTTATTTGTTTATTTAGTCTAGCTAACAATATGACTATTCGTATTTTAGAGGATCGCCTTCGAAAGATTCATCCGCTACTTTAATAGAGTCAGTTGGGCAACCTTCAAATGCATCTTCCATGTCTTCCATTAAATCTTCTGGAACTTCAGCAGTCCCCATGTTATTATCTAAAATAACGAAGGCAATACCTTCATCGTCATAGTCATAAATATCTGGCGCTGCAGCCCCACATGCGCCACATGCGATACAAGTATCTTTATCAACAATGGTAAATTTCGCCATTCTACTTCTCTCCTTTTACTATCAATCCCAATAGCTTCTTTTTCATTCTAAAACGCTTTTCCTCATATTTCAACCTAAATTACTTTTTATCGGAGGAATATCGATGTATTTACAGCAATTATTATTACATATTTTTCAAAAATTTAATGGTCAGCGTTCAGAATCAGCGGCATATTATTTATTGCGTGGAAAGCGCTCAGGGCAAACCATTCAAGATGTAGGAACATTTGGACTACACCCATATTTTTGTATTATCCCTAAACTTTCGAAAAATAATTTTGATGAAACGTTTGAACAATTAATTGAAAATGGCTGGGTTTTTTATGATGAAAAGCAAATGTTACAACTCACGGTAAGAGGAGAAGATGTTTTAGTAAAATCATCTAGTTATCACTTTAACGGTTGGTTTTACAGAGGAAATGAACATATCTTCTTTAAACGCTTATCATTGATTGTTCAAACATTGTCACATATCCATGCTGAAGATTGGCGTTTTATACCCATACAAAAAGAGGAAGAAGTCCAAATTTGGGTTAAAAATTTTTTAAAAAGTCATTCCTATAAGCAATCTACATTTCACTTGCGGTTAAGAGATGAAATCGAAGTTTCTATGAAGCAATTAGAAATATCAGAGCAATCAAAACAAATAATGATGCTACGTCTGACAGGATATCAGCTTACAGGATGGACTTGGCAGCAGCTTGCATTTGAATTTGATTGTTCAGAATTAGATGTACAATTGATGTTTGTTGAGTTTTTACATACATGGCTTGATTATCTTTCGGTTTATGGAGAACAATATCCTCTACTATTTCAGCTTACTGAGAATATTCGAGTTGAAGTTTTACTAACAGATTCAACTAAGAAAACAGCAGAGCTATATGAAAAAGGATATTCACTAGAACAAATTTCTTATATGCGACATTTAAAAATCAGTACCATTGAAGATCATTTTGTTGAGATGGCTATGACAAATTCACATTTTCCTCTTGTTCAATTTATACACGAAGAGGATGTTCAAAAAGTATTGCAAGTACTTAACGAAACGGGAAGTAAAAGATTAAAGTTAATACGAGAACAACTTCCACAATTATCTTATTTTCAAATTCGTTTAGTCATTGCTGCAAAGGGAGGAAAATAAAATGGGAGAGCTGGAGCAATTATTACAGCAACATTTTGGCTATACAACATTTCGACCAGGTCAAAAAGAAGTGATTGAAGCCGTAATTGCGGGGCAAGATGTTATCGCTCTTCTTCCAACAGGAATGGGGAAATCACTTTGTTATCAACTTCCTGGCTATATTTTAAATGGTCCAGTATTAATCATATCTCCGTTACTTTCTCTAATGCAGGACCAAGTAGAACAGCTAAAAAGCTTTGGAGAAAAACGGGTGATTGCATTGAATTCTTTTTTGCAAGGTACTGAGAAGCGATTAGCTTTGCAAAACCTTAACAGTTATCGATTCATCTTTACGTCACCAGAAATGCTTGCAACGAAGATGATTCAAAATACTTTTCGAAATATCCAATTTTCTTTAATAGTTGTAGATGAGGCACATTGTATTTCGCAATGGGGATTTGATTTCCGCCCAGACTATTTAAAGATCACGGAATGGATACCAAAACAACAGCGTCCTCCAATATTAGCATTAAGCGCAACAGCAACAAAAACGGTTGTCAATGATATAAAAACATATCTAAATATTCCTGATCCATTTGAATACATTCATTCTGTAGAAAGAGCAAATCTCCACTACGATGTAGTGAGAACACAATCTATTGAAGACAAATTTACGTGGATTCTTGACCATATTAAGCAAACTGAAGGTCCTGGAATTATTTATTCTCAATCGAGGAAAAAGACAGTAGCCTATGCAGAATCTTTAACGGGCAATCATATTCGAGCTGCAGCATATCATGCTGGGATGGGACCTGAAGATCGTCAATTTATACAGCAACAGTTTTTATCAGGTGAATTGGAATGGATTTGTGCGACTACTGCTTTTGGTATGGGTGTACATAAAGAAAATGTACGCCAAGTACTTCACGATCATATACCGGCTACGATGGCTAACTATATGCAAGAGGTTGGAAGGGCTGGACGTGATGGAAAAAATGCCTTAGCGATTTTAGTGTATTCCCCAAGAGATGAAGATTATACGCAATATGTAGTAACGGAAGATTTACCAGAAGCATTTCATGTTGAACTATTTAAAGAATATGTAAGTCGTGGAGAAAACCCTAAAAAGATGATTGATTTACAACAGATAAATGAAACGGGGTACCGCGTACTTTCTTATTGGATGGAACAGTTACCAGCAGAA
>DATMJF010000175.1:0-2530 GCA_035554455.1 Rummeliibacillus sp. | reverse complement strand
TGCAATAAAAAGTAGTTGTCCAAAATTAATGTTTGGACAACTATTTTCGCGTCAAAGATAAACTTTAGATCTCTCTATAAATAAAAAGGGGTGTCTCAAAAGTAATTTTCTATACTTTCAAGACACCCATACTTCATTTATTTATTAAAAAAATTCTCTGACTGTTTCAAAACAATGATCAGCCATAATTGCATTTCCGTATTCCTCTAACAAATGGATCGTCGTATCAGCTTCTTCCGCACCTTCAGAAATAACACTCAAATAATTCTCTAATTCTTCCATTGAGTATTCTTCATCGAATTCTACGTGCAGATAATACTTGCCGTCCATTTCATATAATGAATTTTCGAAATTTGCTTCTTCTGGCATTCTATAGGCTATATCGATGATGTCATCAAATTCATTTAGAACAAACGTATAGCCATCAATATATTCATCTGAGTCGATGAAAATTTCATCAAACTCATGTGATTTGATATCCATGCCATTAAACGCATTTTCGAAAAACTTTCTCTTCTCTTCTAGACTTGATGGTAAATCAAGCAATCCATCTGAAGTGAATTTGGCAGAAGTAACAGTTAACTCAAGTCCAGTTTCTTTTGCTACGACTTGAATCCATAATGGACCATCCATTTCAAAATCTATATCGTCAGTTATCTCTTCCATCATTACCCAGAAGAGTTCTTCGCCTTTATCTCGGTTATACCATATTTCGTCTTTCGTGAAACCGCGTTCTTCAATGTCAAGATAAGAAATGAAGAGTTTTAGTGTATTCTCATTAATGCGTTCCATATCCATATTACACAACTCCCTCCGGTCACTACTTCTAAAAAGATTTGTCTGCTAGCCAGATACTTAAAGGTGTACCACATAAACAGCGTCTCTTACTATTGTATGACGAGATGGCGAAAAATGAAAAGGATAAATCTCAAGAAATAACAATAGTATATGAAATATAATAGAGTATGTTTACGATTACAAGTAAAATTCATCGAAACGTAACTCATTTTAAGAATAATACTATAGTATTATTAAGTTAACCTTAAATCGATCATCCTCATTGCCCTTTTAATAATGGTTAAAAAACAAAAAAAGCCAAAACTCCAAATTATAATAAGCGGAGCTCTAGCTTAGCTTGTACATATGTTCATTAACTATGCGACTAGTTCACCATTTTTTGTGCTTCTTGTAATTGATAAGCACGAACTTTACGTGGTAAGAACCGACGAATCTCATCTTCGTTGTAACCAACTTGTAAACGTTTTTCATCTAAAATAATTGGGCGACGTAATAGCCCAGGATTTTCTTGAATTAATTCATATAATCGTTGTAGTGGTAATGATTCTAAATCCACTTTTAGTTTTTGGAATATTTTAGAGCGAGTAGAAATAATTTCATCTGTTCCGTCCTCAGTCATTCGTAAAATTTCTTTAATTTCACTAATGCTAAGTGGTTCAGCAAAAATATTTCTTTCTTTATATGGAATTTCATGTTCTTCTAACCATGCTTTTGCTTTTCTACATGAAGTACAACTTGGTGATGTAAATAATGTTACCATCATATCAAACACACCCTTTCAAAATGTTAGTTAAATTATATAAACATTTAGCTATTTTTAAATTAGAATTACTCTAATAAAGAGGTCTAACAACATTATACAACATATTTTATCATTTGAATATACACAAAAAAAGAAATTATTTCAATTGATTTATGACTAATTATTCTATTACTTTAAGCTTTTTATATAAAACCTGTAGAGTAATTCTCACTTACAATTTTAGTATCGCCAAAATTTAGAGCTCTTAAACATCAAAAGAAAATAAAAATATTCTCATTTAGCAACTTGAAAATGAAAATATTCCATACTTTATTATATCTACGTTTCATATTTCAAAAGGTTGCATTTTTATCTTTTTTTCTACAAAAAGATTTGTCCAAAATTAGCTTTTGGATTGAAATGAATATCGCTCAGTTTTATGTATCAAGAATGGACAAATTTCATAGTATATTTAACATAGTAGAAACTTGTAATTTAAATTGGGCTATATTATAATTTTCATCATAATAATTAAAACGAAGACGAAGAGTAGTACTTGTAGTAAGTATGTGTAGAGAGTCTGTGGAAGGTGTGAACAGATCATACGCTATGAGGAATGGACTTCTGAGTTAGCTTTATGAACCATCATGTAGTAGTGAAGCTCGGGCATCTCACGTTAAGAGATTGAGTGGTCGATTTATCGACAAGCTTGGGTGGTACCGCGGATTCAAAACATCATTCGTCCCTTTTTGGGATGCGTGATGTTTTTTTATTCTAAGGAGGAATCATTACATGAAAAGAATTTTCTCAGGTGTTCAACCAACAGGTGTTATTACATTAGGTAACTATATTGGTGCATTCCGTCAATTTGTCACAATGCAAGATAACTATGATTGTATCTTCAGCATTGTAGACCAACATGCAATCACTGTACAACAAAATAGTGATGAACTTAGCAAAAACATTCGTACCCTAGCAGCAACTTATCTT
>DATMJF010000174.1:0-3750 GCA_035554455.1 Rummeliibacillus sp. | reverse complement strand
TCGAAACTAAATATAGTAAGATAAACTCACTAGATGTAAATCCTACAATAGCTGTTGCATAAACTGCCATCATAGCAATCGTCGTTGCAATGGCATCATTTATAAAGAAATAAGCAATCATAAAGGTGAAAATTGCTTTATACTGTTTCATATCTTTAAACGTTGCAATAATTTCTCTATAGCCATCTAAAAAGGCTGTCCGACTACGCTCACTTTTAGGAATTGGTCGATCTTTATTGATCAAGAATATTGGCAATGAAAAAAGTAAATATAATACCGCTGTCGGAATAAAAGCCTTATGAAAATCCGAATTACCAACGTATAGATAAACTAACAATCCAAATAGCGTTCCTAAATAACCGATTGCAACCCCAAATCCTGAAATTAGGGGCATTTCTTCTTTTGTTCCTAAATCTGGCATCATTGCATCATAAAATACTAAACTAGAATTGAAAAAGAATTTGGCAATCACAAAACAAACGACTACATAAAATAAACTAATAGGAATCCCTGCATTTGATATGCCAAAATCGATTGAGCTTAAAACGCCCATTAAAAAAGTAAAAAGAATCGAAATTAAGGCAAACCATACAATAAATTTCTTTTTAAAACCTGTACGGTCAATCCATACTCCAAATAATGGTGAAAAAATGACTAAGAAAAAGCTCGCAATGGCATTTGCATAGGATATAAAGGTACTTGCAACTTGCTGTTTTACTTCATCTGTACCTAATGTTTCATCCATGTAAAACGGAAAGAAAATGGTATTAATATTCGATGAAAAAATCGTGTTTGCAAAATCATAAAAGGCCCAGGATAATATAGGTAAAGATAAATATAAAGCAATTGAACTACGTGCTTTCTTATTACTAAACTGTTTCTCCATAGCCTCCACCTCCAATAGAATATTATTCCACAAGACACGTATTATTTCCTTTGTTTCAGCAAAAATTTACAATATCCTTACAAAAAATGAGTTGACCAAAAGAAACTTTTGATCAACTCATTTTTGGATTGTATATTCTTATTTTGTATAGAAATCGATTAATGCCTGTGTTCCGTTATCATCATATCCCTTAGCAGCCAACTCATCATACATTTGTTTTGCAAGTGTTAGTCCTGGTAATTCTAGATGCATGAGCTCTGCTTCTTCTATAGCGATACGCATATCTTTGATAAAATGTTTTATATAAAATCCTGGAGCTTTATCACCTTTTACCATACGAGGCGCTAAATTGCTTAATGACCAAGATCCTGCAGCTCCTGCTGAAATAGATTCTAATACAGTGTTAACATCTAAACCTGCTTTCTTGCCATATGCAATGGCCTCACAAACGCCAATCATATTCGTTGCAATTGCAATTTGGTTACACATTTTTGTATGTTGTCCTGCTCCTGCATCACCTTGATAAACGATATTTTCACCGAAGACTTCAAACAAAGGAATTACTTTGTCAAATACAGCTTTATCTCCTCCAACCATAATGGACAGCGTTCCATTTTGAGCTCCCACATCCCCTCCAGAAACTGGAGCATCTAAAGCTTCCATATGTACTGATTTAGCATGTTCTGCAATTTTTTTCGCTAAAGTCGGTTGTGAAGTCGTCATATCAACAACAATTGTGCCAGCTTTACTATTTGCAAAAATACCGTGATCATCAAAATACACTTCTTTTACATCCTCTGGAAAGCCTACCATAGTAAAAATGATATCTGATTTTTGCGCTGCTTCTCCAGCAGTGCCATACCATTTAGCACCTAATTCGATTAACGGCTCTGCCTTAGCTTTCGTACGAGAATAGATATGTACTTCATGCCCATCTTTCAATAAATGCTTAACGATACTTGTGCCCATTACGCCTGTACCAATAAATCCAATTGACCATTTGTTTGTCATGATTGTTCCCCCTGCTAATGTGTTAACCATATTGTACCAGACTTTTGGAGGATATTTAATTATTGTATAGGGAATCGAACTTTAGCTTAACAGGACCTAAATAAAAAGAGCAGATACCTAATGTATCTGCTAAGAAAGGGGGAAATGAGATTGTTGCTGTGTTCTTTATTACTATTCCACCTATTTAAATATTTAAACCTAATTTCCGAAAAAAAGATGTTTTTTTTCATTTCATTCGGAGAACGGTTTAATGCTTTATTAAATCAATGTTTATAGAATACTCATTCATCTCATTACCATTTTGTAATTGATAGGTATTTAATAATTGATCTAACTTTTTACTTAAGCGGATGGTTTCAACATTTGAAAAACCGTTCTCAATCCCAGAGCGAATCATTTTCTCTCTTGTTTTTTCCAACTTTTTCAAGATGGATTCAGACATACACCATCCTCCTCTCAGCAAAATTCATGTTCATTATTATACTATTATTCCCACATTTTCGGAAATGAAAGTTCCGACATTATTCGACATTTCAACTTCTAGCTTCTTCCAAGTAAACATAGACGATATTACCACCTTGTTGTGCAATTCCTTGAAAATGTTTAAAATCTTCTCTTTCAACCAATGCTTCTCTTAATGAATAAAATTCATTTTTATCAACTTTTATCTCTGTTATTGTTCCATTCTTTAACTCTTCTAGTTTATTTTTATAATCATTCATATTAATAACTTCCTTTTCGTATATTGTAAAAAAATAAAATATAATTCTCTACAGATATTACTTTACGTGCGAACAATTTTAAGGCAAACTGTAAAGTATTAGTAGATGAAGGGACTGATTTTCATGAAAATAGCTGAAATTGGAAATATTATTGAGTTTGGTGATGGTCTTAAAGGTATTGTCGAAAAAATAAACGAAAACTCCGTAATCGTAAATCTCACTTACATGGAAAACTTCAATCAATTAGATATGGAAGAAAGAACAGTTGTAAACCATAAACGCTACAAGATTTTAGCAAATGTTGCTGGAAAATAGCGAAGAAAAATCTTCTTAAATTTTTTACATATCCTGCTTACAATACCTTTCTAACAGTTACAATTATTGTAGATCATCAAAGCATTAATTGCCGTCCTTCAAATTTTGTTGGGCGGCATTTTTTTATAGTAGTAGAATTAAAAACGGAAGGATATAAATTTATCATACACGTTGATTATCCAGTTTTCTCAATTTAAAAAATGGATGATCAACCGATACCCGCTACGGATTACTCGCTTTCCTGTGGGCGTGCGCTGTGCCGCTTCGTGGCAACAGGATGTTGGTCACGGAGTCGCTACCACAGGACGTGGCGTTCTTAGACTCCGTTCCTTAATCGCTACGTACAGGGTCTCAGCTGCCACGCTTTTCCCGCGGGAGTCGAGCAATCCTCCGCTACAATCAATAAACAATGAGACACAAGCACCTTGAAAGTAAGATTACATAAGAATATTCTTCCTATTTTATCCTAATCAACACGCTTGTAAATTTATTTTTCCATTGGTTGAAAGTATTCAACTTATTATTATGATTCACAATGTCATGGTAGCACGTCTATCCTATTATTACCATTTTTTAAATTTCTTAACCTACATTTTTTTATATCTATTCTGCTTTGAACGTTAAATTCTCAAGTCACAACGCTTTCTCGCTCGAAAGTTCAAGAGATGTCTTCTATTCGAAAGCTTTTGTGATATACAGGTCTGAACGAAAACTCAGTATTATTATCTATCCAGCTTCTGGACTCAATAAAAAAACGAGTAATGAACCAATCCATCACTCGTTTTTGTTTTAAAGATTAATACGATAAATCTTTAA
>DATMJF010000173.1:0-3594 GCA_035554455.1 Rummeliibacillus sp. | reverse complement strand
CGGTGTAATATCAAGACGTTCATCGACCCAATCATAGATTTTATTAAGCACTGATATCGTACCCCCTTACAATTATACTAGAGTGTTTGCTCTTGTTTTTCCGATCATTAATAGACCGTCTTTTTCTTTTACTTCAAACTCGTCTAACGGACCAAGAGGCGGTGTACCTGGAATGTTTTTACCAGTTTTTTCGTAACGGCCTCCGTGACATGGGCAATAGAATTGGTCTTTGAATTCTGGGCTACCATTCCAGTTAACTGTACAGCCTAAATGTTTACATACAGGTGACAGTGCGATAATTTCATCGCCATTTTTATAAACCCACGCTGTGTTTGTAACATCTGATTTGTACCAAGCGTCAACTTGTTCAAAGGTAAAATCTACTTTTACAGGAGTTTCAGAAAGTTCTGTAACTTTTTTATCTGTAAGTACAAAGTCGCCCCCTGGTTTCTTTTGTAGAATTGGGTCGACTGCAAAGCGAGCCATTGGCATTAACATACCAGCTGCCATGAAACCACCAACACCTGTTAATGTGTAGTTCAAAAATTGACGTCTTGTGACACGATTGTTACTCATCCTTTTCCCCCCTCTAACTTCAGGTAAGTCCAACGGACCAAACTTATACAAAAAAGTAATACTAGGACATATCTATGATATATCAACTAAAATGTTAGGTCAATAACGCATTTAACTGTTTTATGTTCATTTGTGAACATTTGTTGAAAGAAAAATTACTGTTCTGACCATTTTGAAGATAGCATTGGTATGACTTGTCTTAACTGATCACTTAGGACTGATTGTCTAATCTTCTGATCCATATCACCTAATGGAATAGACGGTAACCATATGATGTCGTAATCTGGCACAATTTGATTCCATTCATGGTCTGACGTTACAAAGAAAACATATTTAAAACCAGCAGCTATTAATTCATCATGGATAGCAATGATTATATCTTTTCTTGACATAGACTTGGTATATGTAATTGGGGATGTTAAAACAATTCGTCCTTTGAATTGTTGCTCAATGAAATTAGTTAATGACATTAAGAATTCTGCCCCAGAAGCACTCTGTTTTATACCTAAATCTGTACCTTCTAAAATAACTAACGGAACAATAGCCGTGTCAATAAACTCTTTTTGTTTTAAAAATGCATCAATATCTTTGCTTGTCCAAAACATTAAAATTCCTCCTAAAAGTAAAACTTCATCCAATGATGGATGAAGTTTTTATTTTTCCACATTTTTTATAACATTTAATAATGCAGACAACTTGTAAAACTTCTCTTTGTCATTTTGATCTAGTGCTTCATCGATTTGTTTTAAAATGGCTTCTTCTTGGAATGTTTTCATACTATCTTGTAAAATTTCCTCTGCTAGTTGGCGATCTGATTCGCTAATTTGTAAATAGTTTGGCATATAAGGATTTTCCTCTAATACCGTTAAGTACTCACGACTCGGTGGTACTTTTGGGAAATTTAATTGTATGAACATTTCCTCATCTGGGTGAAGCCTTAAATCATGGAAGGATTTTTCCGCATCTGCTGTCATAATGTTACCTCGATAGAAGCGAAATGGTATGCCCGATGAATCTGTTGTTGACATGACCATTGCTCGTGGGCAGTAATGTGCTTCTTCAACAAAATGAATATGTTCTAATAATTCATCATGACCAAGCAGATAATTTAAAATCCATACACACTCACGTCGTTTCATTTGGTACTTTTTTAAAAACCAGCGGACAAATTCTTTTTTGTCCAAGACAGAAACGGATGCGGTCATTTTGTATGAGCCTCCTCTCATTCAAAAGTTTGTAAAAGGTCTTGCCAAGTCGGTTCATCTGGTTGCAATGCGATCAACTGATTGACTACTGCCTGTGCCTCTTCACGTTTACCATCTTCAATTAAGAAATAAGCATACTTTTCAAGGAACAATGGATCTTCCTTATGGTCATTATATGCTAATTGATAAAAATCGTATGCACGTTCATAATTTTCTAATCGATCATATGAGACGGCTGCAAATGCTGATAAAGTAGACCAGTCAAAGCTTTCTTGTTCTAGTTGTTCGATCAACTCAATAATTTCTTCGTCTCTTTCTTCCTTAGATAAGATTGACACAAGCGTACTAATTGCCTCCATGTACTCACTATCTAATGCAATTGCTTGACGCAAATATTCTTCTGCTTCTTTAGGTAAACTATTTTTTAGAGCCATTTTCCCTGCGAATAAATACAATTCTTTATCATATTCATCACGAGTTAATCCCTCTTTAATTATTTCAAATGCCTTTTTATTATTTTCTAGCATTGCATAACTTTGAGCTAATAATAAATAAGCAGAGAAATAATCCGGGTCTAATGTTTTTAAATCTTCAGCATAGCATATTGCAGTTTCATACATTTGTGACTGAAATGCAGAATATGCAGCGCCAAATAGTAAATCAGGAGATGTATTATCTTCAAGCGCTTTTTTATAAAACGTTAGCGCTTCTTCAAAGGCTGCACCAGCACGATGTACTTCTGCTAAACGTTCAACTAAACGTACTCCTGCGATCTCTGTTTGTGCTTCGTATAATTCATGATATTTGCGAGCAGCTTCCGTAAAACGCCCCATTTCCATTAATAATTCTGCTTTTGCGAAATGTAATAATGGTTCATCTGGTAATAAATCTAATGCTTCATTAATACGTTGTTCAGAAACTTCGTATAACCCTTGCATTTGATAGTAGTCTGCTAAAGCCAATAGAACTTGTGGATATTCTGGTGCATCTGGGCTAATGGACATAAATAAATTTAATGCCTCATCCTCTTGCTCTCGCTCCATCAAAAGTGTTGCTCGGTCAATTTTAAGTTGTGCTTCATCTGGAAATAAATATTGTAAGTGTTCTAATAATTCATCCGCTTCCTCTAAAAAGCCAAAGTTCATAAAGAAACCTACTACTTCATATTGCATATCAGGGTCTACCTGTATTTTAAAATCTTCAAGAAGCTTTTGAATGCCTTCTAAATCACCTTGTTGAATAGCATCAATCATTTTTTTCTGTATATCCATTTTGTCACCTGATTCTTCTATTTATACCGGATACCTGTGCGTTCCGCTTTTAACATTATGCTACATGACTAAGGCTTTATACACAAGGAAAAACTCTCCTAATATAGGAGAGCTTAATGAAAATGAATCTATTAAATTATTTTTTTTATATCTTCAAAGAATGTTGGATACGATACTGCGATGCAATCTGCATCATCTAATTGAACAGCTCCATCTGTTAATAATGAAGCTATTGCCCCCATCATACCAATACGATGATCTCCATATGTTTTGAGTGCCGCACCGTGAAGTTCATCTACTCCATGGATTATCATGCCGTCTTCTGTTGCTTCTATATTCGCACCTAATTTTTTTAACTCTTCAACTACTGCTGTAATACGGTCAGTTTCTTTTACTTTTAATTCAGCTGCATCTCGTATAATGGTTGTTCCTTTTGCCTTTGTAGCAAGTAAAGCAATAATGGGAATTTCATCGATTAATCGAGGGATCAATTCTCCATCAATCGTTGTTCCCACTAATTCAGATGTTCGAATAATAATCGT
>DATMJF010000172.1:0-5208 GCA_035554455.1 Rummeliibacillus sp. | reverse complement strand
GATCAATTTCACGACATTCATCTTGTGGAATTTTTTGCACAAATGGTTGGCCAATTTTTTGTAATAAGACAAATTGTAATTCGCCATATTCTGCCTTTTTATCTTTCATTAAATAAACTAGAAGTTCTTCGAAGTTGAATTTTGCTACTGCGTCAAATGGATAACCATTTCTCAATGCAAATTGTAAAAATTGCTTTGTAAACTTACGTGTTACCTCACCATAGCGTTCGCTAAGTAGTAAAGCATACACCATTCCAATCATCACAGCCTCACCGTGAGCTAATTTTCCAAAACCAGATGCTGCCTCCATCGCATGACCATATGTATGACCAAAGTTCAAATATTTACGAACAGAATGCTCTTCCTCATCTTGTTCCACAATATTAGCCTTCACACGAATACCTTGTTCTAAATTTTTCTCTAACTGTTCTTTGGATAGACCAAGAATAGACGATGAGCTCATTAATTGATGTAACCACTTTTCATCTGAAATTAAAGCGTGTTTGATAACTTCTGACATTCCAGAACGAACCTCGCGTTCTGGTAAACTTTCAAGATAATCAATATCAAAAATGACACTTTTTGGTTGGTAAAAAGCTCCAATCATATTTTTTCCTAATGGATGGTTTATAGCAGTTTTACCACCTACCGCACTATCATGAGCAAGTATGGTCGTTGGTATTTGTATGAACGGCACACCTCTCATAAATGTTGCAGCCACGAATCCTGTTAAATCACCTACAGCTCCACCACCAAAAGCAAATAGGAATGATTTACGTGTACATTTTTGTTCTAGTAGAAAAGATTGAGCAGCAAAGTAATTGTCGAAAGTTTTACATGCTTCCCCACCTGGTAAAACAAAAACTTCAAATGAATAGGGAAAATCATTTGTGAATTTTTCTTTATGAATTTGCCAAATATGTTCATCAGTAAAAACAATTAAACGATCAGCTTTCGCTATTGTTTCTTCAAATGATTGAATGGCTTTCGTTAAGTTACCACTGCCAATTTGTACTTCATAAGCATGTGATTGAGCTTTAACAGGAATATTCATTTTTAAAACTCCTTCGTATATTGCTTCATGGCTTCAATTTGTGCTTTTAGTTGTGATATTTGATCACTATGGAATTGTTCAACGATCGCTTTTGCAGTTTCAAATGCAATTACATGTTCCGCAACGACAGAAGCGGCAGGAACAGCACAGCTATCGGAACGTTCTACACTTGCCTTGAATGGTTCCTTCGTATCGATATCTACACTTTGTAGGGGCTTATATAATGTAGGGATTGGTTTCATAACTCCACGTACAACAATTGGCATTCCTGTAGACATCCCACCTTCAAGTCCTCCAAGGCGATTGGTGCGACGTGTATAGCCATTTTCTTCTGACCAAATTATTTCATCGTGAACTTCACTACCTTTTAAGTGTGCCATATCAAAACCAAGACCAAATTCAACGCCTTTAAAAGCATTAATGCTTAACATGGCCGCTGCTAATTTGGCATCAAGTTTACGATCATACTGTACATATGAGCCGATCCCAGCAGGTAAACCTTCTACAATTACTTCTACAATACCACCGATTGAGTCACCTGCTTTTTTAGTAGCGTCAATAGCCTCAACCATCTTGATGGATGCTTCAGGATCTGCACAATAACATGGGTCTTCCTCGATAATTTCACGGATTTCGTTTGCTGATTTACCAACGGTTGTTTGTCGATCTGCAATAACCCCACCAATTTCTGTTACGTGAGATACAATACTGATTCCAAGCTCACTTAATAATGCTTTTGCTACAGCTCCAACTGCCACTCGTACAGTTGTTTCCCTTGCAGATGAACGTTCAAGGACATTTCTTAAATCACGGTGTCCATATTTCATCCCACCTACTAAATCTGCATGGCCTGGGCGTGGTCTTGTAATTTTTCTTTTTATATCATCTGGATTGACGCCCTCTGGAAGAGGTTCTGCTCCCATAATTTTTGTCCAATGTGTCCAATCATCATTCTTTACAACTAAAGTAACTGGAGAGCCTAATGTTTTGCCATGACGAATACCAGAAGTAATTTCTACAGTATCTGTTTCAATTTGCATACGGCGTCCTCTACCATGACCGCCTTGTCGTCGTTTTAGTTCTTTATTAATCATCTCAGCAGTTAATGGTAACTGAGCTGGTAAACCTTCTATAATGGTTGTTAGTTGTGGTCCATGTGATTCTCCTGCTGTTAAATATCGCATAACACTTTCTCCCTTCAACTCGTTAAAGTATATGTTTTTCACTATAACATATTTTACCGCAAAAAAGCAGTATGTTAACTGAAAATTTTTTAATAATCATTCAATTTATATTTTATCTCTACTATCCTGCCTTTAGTGGTCACACCAACTGTTTGGACCATACGGGTGTATTCTGCTAAAAAAAAACCGCTTTTCTCAAATAATATTCGAAAAGCGACTTAGAAGTTTTGTATAGAATATATGTAGTTTTTACATTTTCTTATAAAAGAATGTATCTTCTATATCAAATGAATATCTTGATGGATTAAAGATTTGCTCTGTACTCCCAACAAACAGCACTCCACCTGAACGAAGAGAATTGCTAAAGCTTTGATAGATTTGATCTTTTGCATCTTCTGTGAAATAGATCATCACATTTCTACACACAATTAAATCATAGTGGTGATCATAGGAATCCTTTAATAGATTATGCTTTTTGAATGTCACTGTTCTCTTAATCTCATCTTTTACTTTATAAAATGAGCCTTCTTTATCAAAATACTTCGTTTTAATATTAGCTGGAACTTCTGCGATAGAGCGTTCTGGATAGACACCCGCTTTTGCTTTTGCAATAGCATTCTCATCTAAATCAGTTGCCAAAATGGAAATTTGAGATAAAGGCAGATAATTTGATAATACCATCGCTAAAGAATAAGGCTCCTCTCCAGTTGAACATGCTGCGCTCCAGATTTTTAGCCTCTTATTACTTTGTAAAAGTCTAGGGAAAATTTTATCTTGCAGTACTTCCCAACGCTTTCCATTGCGATAAAATTCTGATACATTAATCGTCATTCGATCTAAAAATTCATCCAAAAGTTCACGATTTTTTTCAATACCTTTAAAAAATTCACTAAAACTTTTGAACCCTCTTTTTTCATAAAGAGACGTCAATCGTCTTTTCATTTGCGCTTCTTTATATAAAGCTAAGTCGATGCCCGTCTTACGTTTAATATTTGTAATAAATTCTTCGTAATCAGTCATATGAGTCTCTTTCCTCTCTTTAGTCCTATATCCATTATACCGAATTGAGTATAATTCATAAATAGCAGAAATTGAGAGATTATTAAAAAAATAAAGTATAAAAAAACTGCCCATCCGAAGATGAACAGTTTTTTTAATAGACTAGTGTAATTCTGCTTCTTTGAAGAATAAACCGATTTCACGTTCTGCTGAAGCTAATGAATCAGAACCGTGAATTACGTTTTCTGATACAGTTGTAGCGTAGTCACCACGAATAGTTCCTGGTGCAGATTCTGCTGGGTTTGTAGCGCCCATCATAAGACGTGCAGTAGCGATAACGTTTTCGCCTTCCCAAACCATTGCAAATACAGGACCAGAAGTGATGAATTCTACTAATTCACCGAAGAATGGACGTTCTACGTGTTCAGCGTAGTGTTTTTCAGCAAGTTCTTGAGAGATTGTCATAAGTTTAGCACCTTTAAGTACGAAACCTTTACGTTCGAAACGGTCTACGATATCACCAACTAATTGACGTTTAACGCCGTCTGGTTTTACCATTAAAAATGTTTTTTGGATAGCCATTGTAAAATTACAACTCCTTAAGATTATCTAGGGTTTAAACCCTACTTGAAAATATTATCATTGAACGACATAATGTTCAAGATTTACTGTTAAAATTTACGTTTCCCCATATATAACGCAATATCTCTTAAAGAGTTTTTAACAGAGTTACTTGGTAATGCATCTATTTCTTCCAAAGCTTTTTGCAAGTAAAGATTACTAATACGATAAGATTCCTCTATAGCATCTGACTTTCGTATTTTTTTCAAAAAGGCTTGTCTTTCGTCTTCATTCATCGTACCTTCTAATGCCTTATCAATCAATGGACGAATATCAGCATCGTCTTTTACTAATAAAACTGGAAGTGTGATATTGCCTTGCATAAGATCACTGCCTGCTGGTTTACCAAGTTGTTTATCTGTTGCCGTTAAATCAAGGATATCATCAATAATTTGGAATGACATTCCGACATAATACCCAAAGCGTTTTAAATGATTTGCAACTTCCTCTTCTGCTCCAGCAGCAACTGCACCTAAATGGCAACTAGACGAAATTAATAATGCAGTTTTGCGCTTTATACGTCGGAAATAGTCTCTAATATTTTGATCTAAGTGCATTTTATCTTCAATTTGAATAATTTCACCTAGACAAATTTCGACCATTGTATTTGATAGAATTTCATGTGCCTTTTGATTTTCTATTTTTGTCATGTACTCTAATGCTTTGGCAAAAATAAAATCTCCTGTATACATAGCTACACGATTATTCCACTGTGATTTAACTGTAGGGCGACCTCTTCGAAGTTCTGAATCATCAATAACATCATCATGTACAAGAGAAGCCATGTGGATTAACTCTAGCGGTACCGCTACATTCTTCATTTGATGAATATCGTATTGACCAAATTTTGCACCTAGCAAAACAAAAACTGGACGAATACGTTTCCCACCAGCTTTCAGCAAATGGAGAGAGGCATCTTTCAAATAGTGTGAAGATGAATCCAACGCTGTTTCTAATTCTTTTTCGATGATTCTTATGTCTGATTGTAAATCAGCATAAAGAAGTTTTAACCTCATCTTTTCCACGCGTCTAAACCTTCTCCCACACTAGATTTCTTTTTTAAAGCCCAAATGCATAGCAGCTGCTCCACCGCTATAAGATTTATAAGTTACATTTTGTAAACCAGCTTCTTCAAACATTTTCTTTAACTTTTTCATGCCTGGAAAGTCATTAGCTGATTCTTGTAACCATGAGTATTCTTTATAACTTTTTGCAAAGAGTTTACCGAACATCGGCATTATATAATGGAAATAGAAACGAAATAGTTGACGATAGCCTGGAATTTCGGATTGTGAAGTTTCAAGGCACACGACTATACCACCTGGTTTTACTACACGATTCATTTCTAGA
>DATMJF010000171.1:0-5821 GCA_035554455.1 Rummeliibacillus sp. | reverse complement strand
AACTTGCTGCTTGTAATCCCATTTGGAAAAACCATTCTGAAAAGGGCTTTGATATATATTGAAAAAAGAAGGTATCCGTCACATCTCTTAACATATTCGGACGATCATTATACGTTTCATTTAGAAGTTTTGTGGCGGTTTCTTGTGTAAAGCCAGTTGGTGCTGCTGCATCAATTAATACTAAATTACGAACGCCGTATCCTCTATACCGTGCAACATAACGAAGTGCTATTGCTCCTCCAGCAGAATGTCCAGCTAGCGTAAAATTGTTCAATTGAAGTGTAGAGATGACCGCGGCAATATCATCTGCTAGCCTATTATAATTATAGCCTGTCATTGGTTTATCAGAATTACCGAATCCTCTCCAGTCAATACCGATACATCGATACCCCTGTGAAGGTAAGACATTAAATTGATATTCAAATTGTTTATGATTTAATGGCCATCCATGTATGAATACGATTGTCTTTTTGCCTGTTGGGTTTATATCTTCTACAAATAATTTGACGCCTGACTCTACAGGCACAAAATACCCCACAGTTTTCCTCCATTCGTTTATGATTATCTAACATACGATATTCATCTGAAGAAAAATTGGTGAACCTCTCATACTTCTCATAGGATCATGCAAACTAAAAAGGACTACCCTGAATTTTAAGGATACTCCTAAAAGAGTACTATACTACATTCCTGTATTAATGTGTACTTATTTTATATGATAGATCTTCATTTTTAAGATTTTGATCCTTTTGCCAGCCTTTACATACATCAACCCATTCTTGTCCATTAGCATATGTAAATATTTCATCACACGTAAGCTCGATAGCACTATTACTACTACCACACGCTGGGTATACCGTTTTAAATCTTTTAAGCGATTCGTCTAAATAAACAGGAATACTCTCTGGGATGCCAAATGGGCAAACACCACCTACTGCATGCCCAACCTTTGCAAGAACTTCATCTGGTGTAAGCATTTTAGCCTTCATCCCAAATTTATTTTTAAACTTTGCATTATCAATTTTCGCGTCGCCTGCTGCTACTACTAAAATGCATCCATCATCTTTTCTAAAGGAAAGTGTTTTTGCAATGCGTTCCGGTTCTACTCCTAAGGCCTGTGCTGCAAGATCTACTGTAGCACTTGATGCTTCATATTCCTTAATTTTTTAATCCAAGCCATATTTTTTGAAATGTTCTCTTACTAGTTCGATTGCCATTTCATTCACCTCATATGTTTTTACAATTAAAATATTCTGAATAATCTTATTATAACGTAAGGCGATAACATTTTAGTTCAAAAATGGGCAGAAATCTTCGCTGGATTCAAAAAAGAGAACAGGAGATTTTATTTTCTCCTGCTCTTTGATATAAAAACATTCAATAGTGTGAAAGAAATACGAGCAATCTTACACTTGCAATCTACATAAGCATTTCTTGGCTAAACACGTTTCGCTAATTTACTTCCTCCCTTGAGATATGATCTTCCATTTATGCTTAAATAGATTGGGATTAGCTACTTCTGGTGAACTTACAAACATTTAAGGATCAAAAAAGCAATTGATCATTGTCTTTGTGTCTCCAATATCCTCCTTTTAAGTTGGATAAAGCGAATCAAAGAAAAATCGACTGTGATTCATAAGAATTGCTAGTTAAGATGGTGTTCAAACAGCACTCTCTAAATAAGTAAGAAAATGTTTTACATCTCCTTTATCCTTATCATCACTTCATTGTATTCAGTTAGGGATTGTACTATTAGTAACTTTTAAAGAATAAAAAAATGCAGGACAATGTACAAATATTTTGTACAAGTCTGCACTTTTAAATAGGGTAACTTTATGAGTCAATTTCATAAGTGCTTTTCTAGTTAAAAAATACGAATATTTTCTAAATAAACAATTCAATAATTCGGAGAATATTTCATTTCTAGTATTTACTTAGTATACCGCTCCAGTTGGCGCTTGATAGACATTGTTCTATAGATATGGCATATAACTATGGCCCATTTAATGTTCGTGTTTTTTATCAAATCTTTGAATTATGAAATTGATTCTATAAATGGCATATCAAATTTAAATAATTGTCACGTTACTTAAATCAGCTTTTCCTGCCTTTAAAAAGTTGTATGTTAATTTATCCATTGTAGCCCCGCTGAATAAAAAATAAAACGCATGGATTAAAAAACTCTCCATGCGTTTTATACTTTGCCACTTTGCATATTTTTACTTTTTTTATTTTTGTTCCAAACTTTTTATCCTTCTTAATATCCCATAAGAAACATGAATCTTATCCTTTTTATTTATAATACGGATGCCAATCTCTTAATGCCTTCATCTATCGTTGCTGGGTCTGAATTCGTATAATTTAGTCGCAATGTGCTTGCACCTTTCACATTCGTATAGAATGGATCCCCAGGTACAAATGCTACTTTGTTTTCAATCGCACGATTAAAGACTTCTACTGATGAAACCCCTTCTCCTAGATCTACCCACAAGAACATGCCTCCCTCTGGTTTTGTAAACGTAACGTGTGCTGGTAAATGTTTTTCCATAGAAGCAATCATCGCATTACATTGTTTTTTATACAATTCTGTAATTTGGCTAATATGCTTTTCATAGTCATTATTTTCTAAATAATCGTAGATAGCATATTGAGAAATCACATTTGTATGCAAATCTGAAGATTGTTTTGCAGCAATCAAGTGACCCATTAATTCTTTATTCTTTGTACATAGGTAACCAATACGCATTCCTGGTGATAATGTTTTTGAGAATGAACCAAATAATACACTGTTCTCAGATTTTCCACCTGCGATATATGGTAATGATTCACCCTCATAGCGAAGTTCACCATAAGGATCATCTTCGATTAAAATAGTGTTGGTTTTCTTGATAATTTCATAAATGGCTTCACGTTTCTCTTTTGAATACGTTAAACCAGTAGGGTTTTGGAAATTAGGAACAGTATATAATAACTTCACATCATCGTTACTTAATGCTGCTTCCAGTTCTTCTAAATTTAAGCCGTCATCTTCAAGGCTAACTGGCAAAAAGTTAGGTTCAAAAAGTGAAAAAGTTTGAATAGCAGCAAGATAGCAAGGGCTTTCAACAGCTACGTTATCCCCTTTATTGATCAATACTTTGCCCATCAAATCTAATCCTTGTTGAGAGCCTGTTGTAATCAAAATATCATCTGCTGTAACATCTATATCAAATCGTTTTTTATAACGATCTGCAATCCATTGACGTAATGGTAAATACCCTTGCGTTCCTGAGTATTGGAATACTCTTTCACCTGATTCTTGTAAAACTCGATTCATCGATTCTTGGAATTCCGCTACTGGGAAAGAAATTGGATTTGGTAATCCTCCTGCGAAAGAAATAATATCTTTTATCTCAGTTAATCGCATAACTTCTGCAATAAAAGAGCTATCTGTTTTTAACATTCTATCTGAAAAAATTTGCACCATAATCCATTCTCCTTCTGAACTATATTTATTTGTTTTATATTATAGCAAATCACAAAACATTGAGAATTGTCAATATTTTTAAGAATATTTAAGTAAAATAGAAATGTAAATTAATCAGTAGTAGATTAATTTACTAGCTTACTTATTTCTTCATATATATTAGTCTCAGTATACTATATATTTAAGGAAATATTAGATGTGACTTTGCTATAAAATCGCAGATAGTAAGAGTCGCAATTATTCTGTACTGAATAATAATTTTAATAAACTTCCTTATTTATTGAAGTTAGAAGAACGTTTTTAACAATAAAGGAAGTAGAAGCTTATTCTCCTGCTTTTTTATCCCCTACTACGAATAAGATACCTAAAAATTGAATAATAATATACTGAATAATCTAACATTAATCCACTTGAATTCATATATCAAAAAAGCTATTGTCTTTTTCTCTAAAATAATGATATACTGTACTAACTTAGTAATGTATTAACACACTAGTGAACTAAAGTGAATTGAACCGAAATTTAATAATAAAAATCAAAGGTGGTTTTCAACTATGAAACGTTTTGCAATTATGACAATGTTCATCGTAGCGATCTTTAGTGTAATGGCCGGATGTTCATCTAACTCTGCTTCCAAAGATGACAAAACACTTGTAATAGGTGTTGACGATACATTCGCTCCAATGGGATTCCGCGACGAAAAAAATAACATTGTAGGTTTTGATATTGACTATGCAAAAGAAGCAGCAAAAGAAATGGGTTATAAAGTACAAATTCAACCAATTGATTGGAAAACGAAAGAATCTGAGTTAAACAGCGGTCGAATCGATTTAATTTGGAATGGATATACAATTACAGACACACGTAAAAAACAAGTTAACTTTACAAAACCATATTTAAAAAATGCACAAGTAGTCGTAACACTTGCCAATTCAAAAATTAATAAATTAGATGATTTAAATGGTAAAGTAGTTGGTTTACAAGCACAATCTTCAGCAGCAGATGCTTTAAATGCAAATCCTATTAAATCAAAACTTAAGAATGTCAGCGAGTATTCCGATAATGTAATGGCATTGAATGACTTAAAAAGTGGCCGTACAGATGCAGTAGTAATTGATGAAGTGGTAATTGATTATTATATGTCAAAACAAAAAGGTACTTTCAAAGTTCTTGATGAATCACTATCACCTGAAGAATACGGTGTAGGAGTTAAAAAAGGTAATGAAGAATTATTAAACAAATTACAAAAAGCACTTGATAAAATGAATGAAAACGGTACAGCTGCTGAAATTTCAAAAAAATGGTTTGGCGAAAACAAAGTATTAAAGTAAAATAATTAACAGTCAAAATCGGGTTTCCTTTTTTGGAAACCTGTTTTGTTTTTGTCAATCGACAAGTTTCATTTAGGAGGAACACTTGTATGAATTTAGACTATCTCATTACGGTCATTAAACCAATGCTACAAGGATCACAAATGACCATACTATTATTTCTAATCGCCATTGTATTATCTATACCTCTTGGTTTCTTATTAACATTGGCTGTGAAAAGTAGCTTTAAACCACTCTCATGGTTAGCCCAAGCATATATTTATGTAATGCGTGGTACGCCACTATTACTTCAATTATTAGTAATTTGCTTCGGACTACCTATGATTCCTGGTATTGGTCAATATTTAGTATTAGACCGCTTTACAGCAGCATGCATCGGTTTTGTTCTTAACTATGCTGCTTATTTTGCAGAAATCTTCCGTGGTGGTTTGTTAGCAATTGATAAAGGCCAATATGAAGCCGCACAAGTCCTTGGGTTAAATAAATTCCAAACAACAACACGTGTTATTCTGCCACAGATGTTCCGTATTGCTATTCCATCGTTAGCAAACGAATCTGTCACACTTGTGAAGGATACAGCATTACTCTATGCAGTAGCTGTTCCTGAATTATTACACTATGCAGAAGCTGCAGTAAACCGTGATTTTACGATCGTTCCATTCTTTGTTGCAGGATTTATGTATCTTATCATGACCCTAATACTTACATTAATCTTTAAATGGATTGAACGTCGGTTTACATTTGAATAGAGAGGAGTGGTCATTATGGCTATCATTGAAGTATCCAAGTTAAAAAAATCATTTGGCAATCTTGATGTATTAAAACAAATCACATTTGATGTAAATAAAAATGATGTAGTAGCGGTCATTGGACCCTCTGGATCTGGTAAAAGTACAATGCTTAGAAGTCTTGTTCATCTCGAAGAAATAAATGGTGGAAGTATTGCAGTAGCGGGTGATTATCTTGTAAAAGATGGGGTTTATGCAAAACCACAAGAGATTAAACGCGTCACTTCTAGAATGGG
>DATMJF010000170.1:0-2210 GCA_035554455.1 Rummeliibacillus sp. | reverse complement strand
CGTTTAAATAGACGTTGGGAAATAATCCCCTGTAAAACATTGGCCAATTGAATACGAATTTGTCCCTGTTGATGTGGCGGAAATACATCGATAATACGATCGATCGTTGTAGGTGCACTACTAGTATGAAGTGTCGCCATTACTAAGTGACCTGTTTCAGCAGCAGTTATGGCTGTAGAAATCGTCTCTAAATCTCGCATTTCTCCTACTAGAATAATATCTGGGTCTTGTCGAAGTGCTGCACGCAAACCATTCGCGAAACTTTTTGTATCCGCCCCTACTTCACGTTGATTGACAATTGATTTGTTATGCTTATGCAAATACTCGATTGGATCTTCAAGGGTGATAATATGTTTTGCCTGATTTGTATTGATATAGTTAATCATGGCTGCAAGTGTAGTCGATTTACCTGAACCTGTTGGGCCAGTTACTAAAATTAATCCTTGAGGTTTATTGCATAAATCCTTCAATACTTCAGGCATTCCCAACTGCTCGATTGTTGGAATTTCTGCAGTGATTTTACGAGCTGCTAATGTACAACTATTACGTTGATGATAGGCATTCATACGGAAACGACATCTTCCAGGTAACGAATAGTTAAAGTCGACTTCCCCATTCGTTTCAAATTCTTCCATACGATGTGGCGGCAACACATCTCGGATCATTTGAGCTAAATCTTCAGGTGTCAGAATTTTTTCTCCATGCTGAAGCAATTGCCCATTAATTCGATAATACGGAGGTACCCCAACTGTTGCATGTAAATCGGAAGCATCCTTTTCATCCGCATAAGTTAGTAATTCTACGATTGACTTTGTCATTTCCTCACATCCTAATCATCTGTTGCTACTCGCAATATTTCTTCGGTTGTTGTTACACCGTCTGCAACTTTCAATAATCCGTCCTCTAGCAATGTGCGATAACCATGCTTGTACATATGTTTTTTGATATCTGCTAGACTTGCTTTGTTAAGAATTAATTCTTTCACCTGTTCATCCACGACTAATATTTCATGAATAGCTAATCTTCCTCTGTAGCCTGTATTGTTACATGATGGGCAACCTTTTCCTCGTTTGACATGAGAAATTTGAATAGTATGTTTCGTGAAGATCTCAAGCTCCTGACTAGATAAATCATGATATTCTCCACAATCTCTACAAACGCGACGAACAAGACGTTGCGCGACTACTCCAACTACTGAAGAAGAAAGTAAAAATGGTTCAATCCCCATATCAAATAAACGAGAGATGGATTCTGCCGCACTATTCGTATGTAAAGTACTTAGTACTAAGTGCCCCGTTAATGATGCACGCGTTGCAATTTGCGCCGTTTCTAAATCTCGTATTTCCCCAATCATGATAATATCTGGGTCTTGACGCAAAATAGAACGCAATCCAGTCGCAAATGTTAAACCAATCTCTTCCCGTACTTGAATCTGATTCACGCCATCCAATTGATACTCAACTGGATCTTCAACCGTAATAATATTGACTTCTTCACTATTCAAATAAGTTAGAGCAGTTGATAGAGTAGAAGATTTACCTGAACCTGTTGGACCCGTAATGAGGACAATACCATTTGGCTTACTAATCATTTCTTTAAAATGAGTTAAATTATTTTCTGAAAATCCTAGTTTATGGAGGTCTCCATGTGAGTTATTTAAATCAAGTACACGCATTACTACTTTCTCACCATAAACGGTAGGTAATGTAGATAACCGTATATCAACAGGATGAAGATTAATATTTGCCTTGATACGCCCATCCTGTGGTAAACGATTTTCCGTAATGTTCAAATTCCCCATGATTTTAATACGAGCAATAATCATGTTTTGCATGCTCTTTGGTAATGAACGCTCCGTTTTTAAAACACCATCGATACGATAACGAATTCGAAGTTCTGTTTCTTGAGGGTCAAAGTGAATATCACTTGCTCTTTGAACAACTGCATTCGAAATAATTTGGTTAACCAGTTTCACAATCGGTGAATCATCATCCAACATTTCCGTTTCATCGTTTTTTTCTGCTGGCATTAAATCATTCAATGCCGCATCCATTGTTTCCTGTAAGTCATAATGCTTACTGATGGCGCGTCGAAGATCATCTTTTGTCGCAATACAAGTTTCTATTTGACAACCCGTTGCCATTCGAACTTCTTCAATAGCAAAATAATCCATTGGATCAGCCATCGCGATAAGTAGTTTATTTTTTTCA
>DATMJF010000169.1:0-8388 GCA_035554455.1 Rummeliibacillus sp. | reverse complement strand
AATACTGTAATCGAAATATAACCTATTTTTTTGCTGTCTGAAACCAATACTTTACTCTTAACCGAAGTCTGGGTGATAGCAGCCCTTGTCATATTTAACTCCACATGGCGATCTTCTGACGGTCTAAAAACTGTCATCTTTAGGTTTGTACCTGCTTCGCCTCGAATAAGGGCTAATAATTCTGTTAATGTTTTACCATCGGTACGTTCACCGTTCACTTGTACAATTTCATCATATGGTTTTAATCCAGCCTTTTCAGCTGGAGAATCTTTCACTGGTGATACAATGATAAAACGTCCTTGACTTACAGTAATCTCTGCTCCAATTCCTACCCTTTCATCTGACAATTGTTCCCTATGCAGCTTCGCCTCTTCTTTCGTATAGTACGTGCTATACGGATCTTTTAATGCACCAGCCATCCCATTGATAGCTCCTTCTACAAGCTGTTTTTCTGTCGTTTCATGGACAGACTCTTTGCGAATTAGCTCGTAAGCTTCTCCTACAGATTGCAATACTCCTTGTTCTTCTTTTACTACCTTGTCTGTTTTCTGATACTTCACAAAAGCAGAAATTCCAACACATAATACAAGTCCCATACATAAATAAAGCCACCATTTTCGCATTTATCTCGTCCCTCCCATATCCATTTAATATATGAATAGGGAACGAAATTTAAAACCCGAAAATGGTGGACAGACCATTATTATTTTAAGTTAGCAATTGCTTTTGACATCATATCTTGATCCATCGGTCCAATAACCTTTTTTTGAATCCTACCATTTTTATCGATAAAGAATGTTGTAGGAATTGTGACAATTTCATATTGTTTTTGTTGCTCCCCATCTTCATCCAATAAAACTGGATAGGTCATATCATATGATTTTACAAAATCTCGAATATACTCTTCATCTTTATCAGATTTTGTTAAGTTAACAGCAAGAATTTCCACACCATCATCTTTTGCTTGTTTTTTATAATATTTTTCCATATGAGGAATTTCCGCTTTACATGGCGGACACCAAGTTGCCCAGAAATTTAGAATAACCTTTTTCCCACGATAATCTGAGAGTTGTACCTCTTTACCATCTAATGTTTTCAGTTTAAAATTCGGCGCTGTTTGGTTTATTGCTAAACCGGTATTTTTATCTATTTCAGCCGAGACTTGAGTAGAAGATGTATCAACCTTTTGGCCTTCTTCTACTTTTGATTTCACAAAATTCGTTAGTGCAATAGCGATTAATGCCACGATTAGTAGCAAACCAAATATTTTCTTTTTCAACTTTGTAGCCTCCTAGATTACAAAAATTCAGACAGTGAAATTTCAAACTTGGGGTCAACCTTCCCCCCAGATGTTTGTTCGTTGAATCAATCGGACTTTTACGGGCAGTTGTAAGTTATACTCCACCTGAATTTTATCTATCTTACATTACTTAGTGTTAGGGAACTTACTGCTCATTAATACGAGATTAAATAAACCGAGCAATGTTGTCACCAGTACAGACAATTGCCAAATGCCTAATGGCTGTAATGTAGCGACAAATGCATGTGTACAAAGAAATAGAAGTAACAATTGCTTATGCCATGTAAAATCAGCTTTTCTTTTCCATAATGCTAGCATAATCCAACATGTAAAGCTCGTGATTGTTAGTACTTTTTGCCATAGTGCAGCATCATTTAGAAAAGCCATCAATATTTGATAAATACTTGAGCATAGAATACTTGTGACAAATACTGCTTGTAAATATTCGGTTTTATAACGAGTTTGGCGTAACTTACACCAAAGTGTGATGCACATAATCAAAATACCTAGTACAAATCCCATCATACCACCATTAAAATATAATATTGTCAGTGGATGCTTGATAACCATTGAAAAGTCTGTGACAATGACACTAAATTTCCATATTAATATGAGTTGCAAAGCTGCATCAGAAAAAATAGAGGCAATCTCTTTACTATATAATATCCATAATAATAGCCCCATTAGAACAAAGCTTATGAATAGAGCAACCCATGAAGATGGCATTGTAAGTGCTCTGATGCTATACCATTCAGTTACTTGCATTTATTTTCCACCTCAATGTGCGAATTATATATACCCTATACCGTATAGTAAATTATAAGGTCATACAAAACAAGCCTCTTAGACTAGATATCTTCTTATCCTGCTACACTGTGAGGATAAGATTAGATTGTATGGTGAACTTGGCACCTTCACTTTGTAAAATATCGAGTTTGCGAATACCATTTAAAGTCACGAATAACTGGTACGAAATCGACAATAATACCACGCAAATCAGCAGTAGCAAACCATTTGTCGATCCTCTGCTTCTCATTTCATAAAAAAAAGCTACTGAAGAATAATCTTCAATAGCTCAAACTAACTACTATAAAGAAATATATCGCATTGGATTAACAGCTCCTACACTTTGACCCTTCCATGCTGTTGTATGTATTTCAAAGTGCAGATGACTTCCATATGCTCGACCAGTTTGGCCCATATAGCCAATAACTTGTCCTTTTTTTACAGATTGTCCTACCGTTGATTTATATCCGCTTAGATGAGCATAGACTGTCGTAAACGTATGTCCGTTAATAGAATGCGTAATCATGATTACATTTCCATATGTAGATAATGGACTAGCACGGAACACCACTCCATCAGCTGCTGCTACAATCGGTGTGCCCTGCTTATTGGCTAAATCAACTCCATAGTGGAATTCAGGACCGAAGCCAATATTACGCCATCCAAATCCTGATGTTAAGGTCCCGTTTGTAGGTTTTGTCCAAGTACCACTTGCTACTTCTGGAATATCCCCTGTTTCACCTTCGTTTGATACTGTTGTTACGTTAGAGCTTTTTGCCGCTGCTTCAGCTTGCTGACGAGCAATTTTAGCTAAACGTTCTTGTTCTTTTGCAATATCTTTTTCGACTTCTTTGCTAATATTGATTGCTTCTGAGTATTCTTTTTCTAATAACTTCTTCTCTGATTTTAAATTACTCTGCTCAGCTTCTAATTTATCGATAAATTGATCTTTATCTTTTTTCTTTGCGTCTAATGCTCCGCGTAATGAAGTGAGTTTATCACGATCTATTTCTTGTTTATGTAACTTTTCATCTAACGTTACCTTTTGTTCTTCTAGCTTTTTCTTATCATTACTTTGCTCCTGGATAATCAGGCGATCTGCTTCCAATAATGTATTAACTGCTGAAATACGATCAATAAAATCAGTAAAACTATTTGCTTTCAGTAGAACATCTACATATCCTACTGAACCACCATTCTCTTGCATTGCTCTAGCACGATCTTGTAGTAGTTCATCACGTTCATCAATTTTCTTTTCTAAGTCAGCAATAGATGCTTTCAAATCATTAATTTCTGACGTCGTATTATCAATTTTCGCTAAAGCGACTGTAATTTCTTTATCTGTTTTCAGGATTTTTTTATCAAGCTTTGATATTTGCTCCATAATGCCATCCATCTTTGATTGATTATTGTTAATCTTTGTTGACTTTTCCTGAATATTCGAATTTAATTCAGACGTTTTTTGATTTAATTCTTGTTTTTTATCTTTTAAATTATTGATAGATTCGGCACTAACATTTACAGATGGCATGAACAATGTAAGTGCTAGTGTTGTGGCAATTGCGCTCGTTAAACTTTTTGTTTTCTTGTTCAACTGGTGAACCCCCTTATCTCTATCGAGTATTATATTTTCAAGAATTTTCTTACTGACATAAAACTTCCCCAAATACCGATGAAGACCCCCATCAATAAAATCAATAAATCAACTTCAAAGATGAATGGAGTAACATTTAACATTTGGAAGATTTCACCTTTTAATCTTGGTGCGATTACACTGTGTAGTTGAGTATATAAAATAGTTACAACAGTTATTGGGATGATTGAACCTAATAATCCCAGCCACAAACCTTCTAAAATGAATGGAATACGTACAAACCAGTTTGTTGCCCCTACTAATTTCATAATCTCAATTTCATTTCTTCTTGCTATAATCGTAATTTTAATCGTATTGGAGATTAAGAACATCGCAGTAAGAAGCAATGCAATAATTAATACAATCCCAACATTTCTACTAATATTTAAAAAGTTAAATAGCTTTTCAATTTTGCCTTTTCCATACAACACTTCATATGTATTATCTAAAGCATCAATTTGTTTAGCTACTGTCGCTGTTTGCTGTGGATTTTCTGCTTTTACATAAAGCACATTTCTTAATGGATTACTTTGTTTGAATAAGCTTAAATCTTCACCAAAATCTTTGATTAAACCGTTTAATTCATGTTCTTTCGATGAATATTTCATCGACTCTACACCCGGCATGTCCTTAATTTGCTGTTGCAAGGTTGTTTCAGCTTTTGAATCTGCTTCTAAATCAATGAGAACTTTGATTTCTACATCATTCTCTACATCATTAGCAACCTTGTTTAAATTCATCATGATTACCATGAATACGCCAACTAATAATAATGTAACGGTTACTGCACTTACAGATGCGAAAGTCATCCAACCATTTCGCCCAATCGATTTGACACTTTCTCTTACGTGACGACTGATAGTGCTAGATTTCATAACCGTAGTCACCTCCATGTTCATCACGAACAATTAGACCGCCTTCAATTGCCACAACGCGGCGTCTCATGTTATTTACAATTTCTCTATTATGCGTTGCCATAATAATTGTTGTTCCACGGGCATTTATTTCTTCAAATAAATTCATAATATCCCAAGAAGTATCTGGATCTAAATTCCCTGTCGGTTCATCAGCAATAACCACTTTTGGTACATTAACGATGGAGCGTGCAATTGATACACGTTGTTGTTCGCCCCCTGATAATTCATCAGGAAACATTCTTGCTTTCTTTTTTAACCCAACTAAATCCAACACGTCCATAACGCGCTTACGAATTTTTGTCGGATTTTCTTCAATCACTTCAAGTGCAAATGCGACATTTTCATACACATTCAATCTTGGCAAAAGTTTAAAATCTTGGAACACGACACCGATTTGTCTTCTTAAGTAAGGTACTTCCTTATTCTTTAATGACGATAAATTCATTCCATTGACAATAATTTCTCCTGTTGTTGCTTTTTCTTCACGATACATCATTTTTATAAATGTCGATTTACCTGCACCACTAGGACCAACGATATATACAAATTCTCCCTGGTTAATTTTTATATTAAGTCCGTTGATCGCAACGATCCCATTTGGGTACTTTTTATAGACATTCTTCATCTCTATCATTTTTTTACCACCTATATTATAGTAAAACTTAACCATTTTTAGTTAAGTCTATTATAACATTGCACTAGTTTTCTATCATTACAGTTTTATGTCAAATCATTAAATATATTTAAATGTGTTTATTTGATGAAAAATAAATGTTTTGCATGAAATTTGTTTGTAATCTATCTAGCTACGCGCAAGCCTCTCAATGGTTCATACGATATAAAGTGAAACTTCCATCAGTGGGGGTTTTCTTCATCCCCCACTGATGGTTAGTTGAACCAATCGGGCTTTTACAGGCAGTTATCCCCCACCTATCTTCTTCGTTTCTCTCTCAATCTTGAGGTGGGGTCTTACTGCCCGTTAATGCGGGATAAATTCGATAGCCGTTGACACAGGTGGGACGGACTTAGGCAATCTTCCACTATTCAGTCCATCTTTCGAAAGCTAAAAAAACCGGAGAGAAAATCTCCCCGGCTTTTGTCAAAACTCTTTGATTATAAATTATATCTAACAATAACTGAACCTGTCTTTGTTTCTCCATCAATGACTAAAGTTGATGCATCCTCAATCTTTTTAGAGAATTGAACAGATTTTTGTAAAAATTGACTTTGTTCATTTAAACGCTGTATATCTGGTAATCGAACATCCATCTTCCCTAGATTAGATGACACTTCACCTTGTAAAGAGACTGTACTTGGTATATAGATTTCTACAGTACCTGCTACTGTTTGTGCTTTAACACTCTTTGCTTCTTGAGAACGGGTTGTAACGACGACATGTCCATTAGCAGATTCTGCTTCGATTTCAATAATGGCACCATCAACATAAATACGGCCATTAACTGTTTCTGCTTCTAGTTCATCGCCGGCTACATCACGAACTTCAATCGCACCATTAGCTGTTTCCAAATCCATCCTTCTGAAATTAAAGGATTTACAGTCTATTCCGCCATTCATCGTTTTCACTTTCAATTTTTCGATATTAATATTTCGAGTACTGAACCCACCATTAAATTGATGGATGGTTACCGTATTATAATTTGTTTGAGGAATATATAAAGTAACGTCGACACGGATTTTCTTTGTTGTACTAATCATTCGTAACGTACCATTATCATTCTTACAAACAAATTGATCTCGGAATTCCTTTTCTATATCATCACTTATCTTGACAAATGAAGGTCTCACTTTATAAACAGCTTTTGCCGTACCATCTATTGACGGTATCACTTCCACATTACCATTTGGAATGTCTATACTTATATTTGAAAAATCCGTTACTTCAATTATTTCTTCTTTTTCAAAGACATTAGGATCAATAAATGACTTATCAAAGTCAAATTCTTTTACCTTTGAGACAGCCGTATTCATCAGATCAACAAATTTTGAACTGAATTGTGTAAAATCCCTTTTCAAATCTTCAAAGAATGTTTCATCGATTCCCTTTGAAGATTGATATTGTTTGGATGATTGCTCTTGCTGTTTCCATGAATATTGTTCATCATTTGTTTGCGAATACGATTGGGATTGTTGATTTGTTTCTTTTGTATTTGATTGGGTTTGTTCATATTTTGATTGCGTATTTGTATTATCTAATATATCTTGATGCTGATTTTTCATTGATTGTGTAGATGATTGTTCCAGTTTTTCTAATAATACTATCGCTTCTTGAGCTGTAATGGTGCCTTTTTCAACTAAATCTAAAATGCGTTTACGTTCATCTTGCATTTAAATGGCCTCCTTGTTCGTATTACTAATAGTTACGAATTGCCCGGAAAAAAGTTTCATTTTATTCTATTCAACTTGATTTACTAATCGCTTTAGATACCAGTGCTCCTGCGCCGCTTTGCTTGCTCGTCGCAGTTATCTGAATACCTTTTGCTCCTGCGCCGCTTTGCTTGCTCGTCGCAGAAAAAATAGTTGCTTTGGCAACTATTTTTTTGCACTGACAACTGCTTCTTCCATGCGGTCTCGGTCTCGTTGTAAAATTCTCTTCAAGTAACCCCCAGTATAAGAGCATTCTGTTTCAATTACTTCTTCCGGTGTACCTTTGGCAATGACTGTACCACCTTTGTCGCCACCTTCTGGTCCCATATCAATGATATAATCTACTGTTTTAATGACATCTAAATTATGCTCAATCACTAAAACGGTATCACCATTGTCGACTAAACGTTGTAAAACCTTTAATAAACGCGAAATATCTTCTGCATGCAGACCTGTTGTTGGTTCATCTAAAATATAAATAGATTTACCGTTGGAGCGTTTATGCAATTCAGATGCTAATTTCACACGTTGTGCTTCCCCACCAGACAGTGTTGTAGCAGGTTGCCCTAATTTGATATACCCCAAACCTACATCGACAATCGTTTGCAATTTCCGGGCAATTTTCGGGATATTTTTGAAAAATTCCAATGCATCCTCAACGGTCATTTCTAATACATCTGAAATGCTTTTTTCTTTATATTTTACTTCTAATGTCTCGCGATTATAACGTTTTCCATGACACACTTCACATGGTACGTAAACGTCAGGTAAAAAATGCATCTCAATTTTAATAATACCGTCACCACGACATGCTTCGCAGCGGCCACCTTTGACATTAAAACTAAAACGTCCTTTTTTATAACCACGTATTTTTGCTTCATTCGTCACAGCAAAGACATCACGAATATCATCAAACACACCTGTATAAGTGGCTGGATTTGAGCGTGGTGTTCTACCAATCGGTGATTGATCGATATCGATTATTTTTTCTAATTGTTCTATTCCTTCAATTTCCTTCACTTCACCAGGTTTTACTTTTGAACGATTTAACTTTTGCGCTAATGATTTGTAAAGTACTTCATTTACTAATGTACTTTTTCCTGATCCTGAAACACCAGTGACTGCAGTGAAGACTCCTAACGGAATATCAACTTTTACATTTTTTAAATTATTTTCTTTTGCACCTTTAATCTTGAGAAAACGGCCATCTGGTTTTCTTCGCTCTCTTGGAAGTGGGATAAATTTACGTCCACTTAAATATTGACCTGTCAGTGAATTATTATTTTCCATTACTTGCTGTGGTGTACCAGCTGCGACAATTTCACCACCATGCACACCTGCACCAGGTCCTACATCAATTAAATAAT
>DATMJF010000168.1:0-2272 GCA_035554455.1 Rummeliibacillus sp. | reverse complement strand
ATAAAAGGTGAGATGGAATTGCCAGTTTACAATAAATTAGTACGTGATTTAATTCCCGAAGTGATTGAGAAAAATGGGAAGAAATGTTCAACAAGAGTATTAGCGCCAGAACAACATTTAGGAGAAATTAAATTAAAAATGCAAGAAGAAGCACTTGAATTTAAAGAAGCAACCAACCAAAAAGATGAGCTAGAAGAATTAGCAGATGTTTTAGAGCTCGTTCATGCAGCACTGGATGTTTACAATGTATCTTTCCAAGAATTAGAACAAGTTCGATTGGCAAAAAAAGAAAAACGTGGCGGATTTTCAGAAGGAATGTATCTTTTAGAGGTAGATGATGATTAATCTATAATGAATATTATTAATTTAGATTTTCTTTTAGACACAAAAAAATCCGAATTGTTTCTTTAAAACAATTCGGATTAATTTATATAATGTGATACTTAGATTTTCGAGTTTTCTTCACTTTTAAGCGCTTGTATTAATGTATTCGATACAAGTTCGATGGCATCTGCACCTTCTTCCAAGAATCCAGCCATCCAGAAGAAACCATGTATTGTCCCATCATATCTTTTTAGCTGTACTGGAACATTGGCTTCTTTTAATCGTTCCGCATAAGCTTCGCCTTCATCTCTTAATGGGTCATATTCAGCTGTGATGATTAAAGCTGGTGGTAAATCTTTTAAACTTTCAGCTTGTATAGGTGAGACGTTTGGATTTTTTCCATCCGCTTCACTATTTAAATAGTGATTCCAAAACCACTGCATATCTGCCTTTGTTAGGAAATAGCCTTCACTGTATTTTTCATAAGATTCTGTACCTGAATAATAATCTGTCGCTGGATATAACAAGATTTGTTGAACTATTGCATCAACATTATTATCTCTTGCTTTTTGTGAAACCACTGCAGCAATATTACCACCAGCACTGTCGCCGCCAACAGCAATCTTTGATGTATCAATATTTAAATCTGCACCATTTTCGATAACCCATTCAACTACAGCATAGCTATCTTCAATTGCTGCAGGAAATTTATGTTCAGGTGCTAGTCTATAATCAACTGAAATAACTACGCAGCCAGACTTGCTTGCAACTTGACGACACGGAATATCTACTGCATCTAAATCGCCAATTACCCATCCTCCACCGTGATAATAAATAAATACCGGCAAGGCAATTTCACTTTTGACAGGTGAATATATTCTAACTGGAACTTTTCCAGCTTTTGTATCTAAAGTTTGATTGACAACACTTTCAAGTTCAACTGCTTCACCCGCTAATTCCTTAATAGCTAAAGCGGATCTCGCGTCTTCAGGGCTTAATTCATGTAAAGATGGAGTGCCTTCTAATTGTTGAAGTATCAATTCTACTTTTGGATTCAATGTCATTTTAAAACTCCTTTCAATAAATAGAGATATAGAAAAATATGATATATACTAAGAAACTATTCATCATAATTGTTATCTATTGATTCATAAATAATAAATATCTTTTCTTGACTAACCTTGATTATTTAAGTATCATATTTATGGATTTAATAAGAGGTTCATAGCGCATACCCTCTTTAAAAAACTATGGAACATGTGAATAACGCCATGTCCACTTTTTGCGGACATGGCTTTTTTTATTTTGCTTCAGACGTTAGCTTCTCGAGTGTTCACAGAACGTGGGTTTGAAAGAAATACGAGCGTCTTTTACTTTTAGTTTTTGGGGTGTTTAGGTTATGTGCTTCTTTCACTTTTAAGGAGGCAATTTAATGTCAGGAAGAACTGAAGAACAAGGGTTGAAAGATTTAACACTTTTAGGGAATCAAAATACAAAATATTTATTTGAATACACACCGGATGTACTTGAAGCAGTTGATAATTTACATACAGGGAACGATTTCTTTGTTAAATTCAATTGCCCTGAATTTACGAGCCTTTGTCCAATGACTGGACAACCGGATTTTGCAACAATGTATATTTCTTTTATCCCAGATAAGAAATTAGTTGAAAGCAAGTCATTGAAATTGTATTTATTTAGTTTCCGAAATCATGGGGATTTCCATGAGGACTGCGTCAATATTATTATGAATGATTTGATTAAACTTTTAGATCCTCGTTACATTGAAGTATGGGGTAAGTTTACACCACGAGGCGGTTTGTCAATTGATCCATGGTGTAATTATGGACGTCCAAATACAAAGTATGAAAAAATGGCGGAGCATCGTTTGATGAATCACGACCTTTATCCAGAAAAAGTGGATAATCGATAAAATTCCATATACTTG
>DATMJF010000167.1:0-3580 GCA_035554455.1 Rummeliibacillus sp. | reverse complement strand
GCCGATGTGCCTAACAATCCAGTTGTAATAGCAAATGTAATCGTAGCAGAACATAAATGTTATTTATTTATTGATTCTTGCAAGGTTCCCCCTTTGGTAAAATTAGAACTGGAGGCTGAAGGAATCGAGTTAAAAGCGAATCATGAAATACAAACTTTTCTGGGGAATCTTTCAGGCAGAGATGCCATTATTTTTGATACGAATAAAGCAAATATCAGATTATATAATGCCATTAACAGTAATACTAAGAAAATTGAAAATCCTGACATCACGACTAATTTAAAAGCTATTAAAAATGAAGTTGAGATAAAAAATTTAAAATCGTGTGAAATAAAAGATGGTTTAGCCATGGTGAAATTTATAAAATGGCTAAAAAACTTTGTGGATAAAGAAGAAATTACAGAGATTACTGCAGAAGAAAGATTAGAAGATTTCAGAAGGGGTCAGGAAGAATATGTTGGACCTAGCTTTGATACGATAGCAGGTTATAAAGAACATGCTGCGATGATGCATTATAAAGCCAATAAAGAAACGCAATATACTCTTAAGAATGAAGATCTTTTTTTAATTGATTCAGGCGGTCAGTATTATGATGGAACAACAGATATTACAAGAACGATTGTTTTAGGAAAACTTACCGATGAACAAAAACGAGATTTTACTTTGGTGTTAAAAGGATTTATTGCATTAAGCTCAGTAAAATATTTATATGGAGCAACAGGCTCTAACTTAGATGTTTTAGCAAGACAACCAATTTGGCAGTATGGTTTGGACTATAAATGCGGGACTGGACATGGGGTAGGTTTTTTCTTAAATGTTCATGAAGGACCACAAAGCATAAGGAATAATAATAATAATGTTATATTAGAAAAAGGCATGATTATTACGAATGAACCGGGAATATACCTTGAAGGTAAATATGGAATTAGAATTGAAAATATGATGTTAGTAGTTGAAGACGAGAAAACAGAGTTTGGTCAATTTATGAAGTTTGAAGCAATCACGTATTGCCCTATTGATTTAGCCGGTATCAATAAAGATATGTTAACAGAGAGTGAAAAGCAGTGGTTAAACAATTATCATCAAGAGGTGTACACAAAGCTAGCTCCGTATTTAAATGAAGAAGAGAGAGTATGGCTAAGTGAAGAAACTAGGGAAATATAAATAGGTATTGCCGAATGCAATTAATAGAAATTTCAAAAGAGACCTATGATTAAATGGAATTCTAGGTGTTTACTTTAATGATTAAGTTGGATCGATTAAGTTGGATCTAATCATTGATTTCAGAGAAAAAGCAGCGATTCGAAAATAGAAAAAATTCATATAGATGTGCCACGAAGAAGCGAAACCGCACTTAGACTAGTCACGGTGAACCGTATCATAAGTAACTGAAAACCATAAAAAAGCCAAAACCTCTTTATGAATGGGGTATGGCTTTTTATTTTTAATTTAAGTCTATAAATATCTTATTTTGACGTTGTCCCTATGTTCTAGGATATTTTTATACTTCACGAAACAGATTTCTTCTAATGTGCAAAATTTATCATAAAGACAGATTAGGGCCGAATATTTTACCTAGAAGGCATGTTTTTTTGGGAGTAGTCAGTGGAATAGTTATCTTGATGCAATAGAAACTGCTTTAAAGTAAGGGATGGCTGCAAAGGAAGTAGTTTTCTCTATTACGACTGTTTTTCTCTAGATATCTTCGTTACGGAATGACGTATCAATCTTCCGTTCATATGAGTGAAGAGGAACAACAGCGTTTATTAGAATGTGGGAAGCGACGGAGCAAGGGGCGGTAGTTGTGAAGCGACTAGTTTCGAATATTACGGAACTAAGGTTGAAAACGGGATGCAGATTGTAGACAGAATCTGCGAAACACTTCATGAAAATAACGCAATTCTACAGAAATAGAGAATAAAGTGGATGTATTCTTCGGTAAGAAAACATTTTCAAACATTGCAAACTAGCCTTATGCAATCTTTCTTCCCAATAGGGAAAAATGTTTGCCATTCTCTAAGAAATGTTGAAGTTACTAAGTTTATTCGACATTTCTCAGGGAGTGTCAATGAATTATTTTTTATAAATCTATTTTCTGGTCGCAACGTTTCTCTAGATTTTTAGCAGTTTTACTTTGCTCAACATCCTTTTGGTTTTTAAAGGTACCCATGAGAAAATCATAGGCTGGGTTCGTAACACCATACCAGTAATTTTCATTTTTGAAATGATGCCATAAATGAACCTTTTTCATCCAACGCCCCCATGGAGATATTGGTCGAAGTGGGCGATGGGCGATATAATGCTTCCACTCGTAAAATAATAAAAAGAGCATGATCCCTGCAATAAATGCGTTTGTAATTACAAAGCTAGATGAAAGAAAATAAAAAATAGCTGCTACAATTGCAATGTTTGGCACACTATACCATAAGGGTAAAAATAATAAATGTAATTTATTCGGATTTGTATGGTGGTCATAATGTAAGCGTTTAAGCATTTTTAACAAAAATGCATTCTTTGGTGGTTTTAGATGAAAAAGAAACCTGTGTGTAACATACTCAGCTAAGGAATACATAATCATACCCAGAATAAAAGCACCCCAAATTACGATAGAGGTTAAATGTAGAATCATAAATCCAAAGCTAATGAGGAATAGACAGCTCATGATTAATATATCAGGGTAGGAAAAATATTCTTTAAAATATTTCAATCTCATTTATCACGCCTCCAGCTTTCTTTATTTTTTTCTATCTTTCCAGAGAGCCAAGCTTTTCTCCATTGTTGTTTTAGACAACCTTTCCGCTTCCATTGCATCTCCCTTTAATGCAGCTTTTAATAAGTCGTGGTAATAGTTGAAGGACAATCCACGATGATCTTTTACGGAAAAATATCTTTTCGACATATCTACATAAATAGAATCGAAGCTATTTAAAATGAGTAGAAAGATCGGATTGGAAGCAAGGCCAGCACACCTTTTTTGCAAATCCCAATCAAATGCTGCATAGCTTTCTGCATTATCTTCAAGCTGCTCTAGATTGGCAAGGAGAGCAACCACTTTAGGTTGATTAAACGTAACAGCATCACGAATATAAGTCGGAGTCAAAGAAATTCTTAATTCTAATAAGTACAGGATAAATTCATCTGTAATGGTATGATGATTCTCAACAATACTAACAAGTGTCGTTAGATTCCCATTGCTCCAATAATCATTAACAATCGCAGGCATTCCTTTTCTCCCTGTTATCCATCCACTCCTTCCTAAACGTTGAAGTGCCTCCCGAATAGTTGGACGACCAACACCAAATTCTTTTGCAAGCTCTCTTTCCGGCTGTAAAGTACTTCCTACAGAATAAACACCAGCCAATATGGATTTAATTAATTCATTCTCAATTTTATCTGAGGAGCGTCCCTTTTCTTTCAAATCCTCGTCCCCTTTGTTTTATGGTAATACAAGTTTAAGTCAGTGGTAATACCAAAAATTATAATTAAGTTTGAATTTTCTGTCAATAAAAAAGTGGCGAATTTTTATAAAAAGAATTACCAAACAAGTCCGTGAAATACTTAGTAGGATGCAATATAAATT
>DATMJF010000166.1:0-10955 GCA_035554455.1 Rummeliibacillus sp. | reverse complement strand
TCTAGAAGAGCAGTTTTAAATGCTTTACGAATAATTTCAGGAATTGTTTCTGGCACTCGAATTTGTTGACTCCATTTTGTTACTTCTTCAAACATTCCAATAATATCTATATATTGATGTGAGTTCTTATGAATACGTTCTAGACCTGCTTGTCCTGTAATTGCAACAACAGGTGAATAATCAAGGTATGCATCTCCAATTCCAGTCAAAAGATTAGTCGCACCAGGTCCAAGTGTAGCTAAACAAACACCTGGTTTTCCAGTTAAACGACCATATACATCTGCCATGAAAGCAGCTGCTTGTTCGTGATGGACTATGATAAATTCGATTTTAGATCCAATGAGCGAATCAACAAGATCTGTATTTTCTTCACCAGGAATTCCAAAAATGTACTTAACTCCTTCATTTTCTAAACAACGCACAAACAAATCCGATGCCTTCAAGTCATTTCCTCCTCTATTTAAGTTTTAAACTAATCATTTTGTTGTTCTAACGATTTTTGATTCATTGATAGACTTAAAACTTAAAATCGCATTCTTCCTTTTATGATGGCATGTTCATCAAAAATTATGTATTCTGGTCATTTCACTCTCTGAATAAATGTAAGTATTTTCGAGAAGATTAAAACCAAATAGTTTTAAATATTTTTAGGAGGAATTTAATGAATATCGCTGATTGGTTAATTATTATCGTTTTTACTTTGACTGTACTGGCTGTTATAGCTGTTATTGTTCTTCTAGTTTATATAATTACATTTGATCGAAATCAGAAGCGTCATGCTATTTTAAGAAATTATCCTGCGCTCGGTAGAATGCGCTACTTTTTTGAAAAAATCGGTCCTGAATTTCGTCAATATTGGTTTGACGGAGATCTTGAAGGGAAACCATTTTCCCGTGTAGATTACGAGCATATAGTAAAAGGTGCTAAATATATGCGTGAAGTGGTTGCCTTTGGATCAAAACGTAATTATGAAGAAGAAGGTTTTTATGTTCGAAATGATATGTTTCCTAAACTAACAGAGGAAATAAAAATGGATAATGAAACGAGGGTAGATACCAAAAGATATATTTTATTGAAAGATTCTCTCTTTTTTCAAAGAGACGAAAAATGGGAAGAAGAGGAATCATCTGCCTATTTATTGCATGATGATGATGCGATTGTGATTGGTCCAAACACAAAGTATCCTTTTAAAGTGAAAGGCCTTATTGGTATGTCCGCTATGAGTTATGGTTCATTAGGTAATCATGCAATTACAGCTTTATCAGAAGGATTAAGTTTAGCAAAGGGTACTTGGATGAATACCGGGGAAGGCGGTCTATCTCCCTATCACTTAAAAGGTGGAGTAGATATCATCATGCAGATTGGTCCTGGATTGTTCGGTATACGTGACAAAAATGGCGAAGTTGATTGGGACGAATTAAAAAGAAAAAGTGAAATTCCAGAAATTAAAGCATTTGAAATCAAACTAGCTCAAGGTGCAAAAACACGCGGAGGTCATATTGATGCAGAAAAAGTTACACCTGAAGTGGCAGAAATTCGCAAAGTAGAACCGTATAAATCCGTAGATAGTCCAAATAGATTTCATCAGTTTAGTGATGTAGTAACTATGTGTGAATTCATTGAAAAAATTCGTTCGTGTACTGGAAAACCCGTTGGAATGAAGATTGCTGTCGGTGGAAATGACAGTATTAAAGAACTGGCAAAATATATGAAGGAAACTGGCAAAGGTCCTGACTTTATAACAGTTGACGGAGGTGAAGGTGGAACAGGCGCTTCTTACCAAGAATTAATTGATAGTGTAGGTTTACCAATTAGATCAGCTTTACCTATTGTTGTATCTACCCTTCAAAAATATGGAGTACGAGATCGAGTAAAGATCATTGCTTCTGGCAAAATGTTCACTCCAGACCGAATCGCTATAGCTCTTGCTATGGGTGCTGATTTAGTCAATATAGCGCGTGGATTCATGATTTCCCTCGGATGTATTCAAGCGATGCGTTGTAATTCAAATACTTGTCCTGTTGGTGTAGCTACTACCGACCCGGATTTACAAAAGGCGCTTGTGATTGATGAAAAGAAATATCGCGTTGCGAATTATCTTGTAACTCTTCGAATAGGTCTATTTCGAATCTCAGCAGCTGCAGGAATAGATTCACCTGTTCACTTTAAACCTAAACATATTATGTTTAAAGATGAAAAAGGAGTTGTTATTTCCTTAGAAAATATTCTTCAGGATATTCAGAAACAGATTGGTTAAATATATAATTATTAACATTCATTTCAGACTGTAGACAAACTCGAAGAATTTCAAGTTTATCTACAGTCCTTTTACTTTCACAATATATATAAAGATTAATCAATTTCACAAATCCATTTTTGGTTTTTAAATACGAACATTTCAACACAGTAACTATTCACTATTCAGATTTGGATGTTCCGCTACAGACGGCGCTTTCCACGGGCTTGGCTTCAATCTCCTCGGGCCAACAAGATGTTGGTCACGAAGCCGTTGCCACAGGACGTGGCGTTCTTAGGCTTTGTTCCTTATAACCGTTCCCGCGGGGCTTTCAGCTCAAGCTTTTCCCGTAGGAGTCGCCGTCTTTCGCTACACAATGAACAAAATTGGATATTATTAAATGTTTGTATATTTCATATATTTTGCATTATGAAATTTATTCAGATATAAATTCATTAAAAAACTTTGTATATCCTCTTATACCTTAGTTTATTATAGGACTCTTTGAATCAACTTGATCTCATATAGCCTATAAAAAAACCGACTCCATTTTAAGGAAGTCGGTTTTTTAAAATTATCGGCCTAGTATGCTAAACCATATAATGCTTTGATGTGTGATAAGTAACGAATGTTACTTGCTTCTTTCATCAATGTAGCTGGTAGACCTTTAAGTTCAGTATTGTTTGCTCCGACTGTTGCTACACCATCTTTGCGTCCAAGAGATGCAAGTGTACCAGAGTTAACTGCACTGAATTCTTTCATTGGTTGACCTTTTAATTGTGCGAATAGGTTATATCCTGCTGTTTCGCCCATTTGCCATGCTACTTGAGCAGTTGGAGCATATAATGGACGTGCGCCTTCTTCAGGAATTAAAACTGAAGCGTCACCTACAACGAATACATCTGAGTGAGATGTAGATTGTAAAAATTCGTTGATTGTTGCTTTACCACGGTTTACTTCTAAACCTGATTCAGCAACTACAGGAAGTGCTGCAACGCCACCAGTCCAAACAAATGTGTTTGCTTCGATTACTTGACCATCTTTAAGTGAAATTTTGTTACCTTCAACAGCTGTAACAGGTAGACCCGTTAAGAATTCTACGCCACGTTTAGCTAATGATTCAGTAGCACGTTCAATTAAAGTATCTGGTAATACAGGAAGAATTTTTGGACCTGCTTCGACTAATTTAACATTGAATTCGCTGAAGTCAACGCCGTATTTTTCAGCAACTTTTGGCATGTTGTCGATGATTTCACCAACAAGTTCGATACCCGTTAAGCCGCCACCGCCGATTACAATTGTGCCGTCAGCAGGATTTTTAGTTTTAGCATATGCTTTAATTTTAGCTTCGATATGAGCATTGATTTGATTTGCTTCGTTAACAGATTTAAGTACCATACTGTTTTCTTCTAGTCCAGGGATACCGAAATATCCAGTTTGGCTTCCTAGAGCCACTACAAGAACATCATAAGATAGGGATGAACCATCATCTAATTTAACGAATTTTTTATCTGGTGAGATTTCTGTAACTTTAGCAATTTTAAGATCAATATCTTTCCCTTTGAAGATTTTTTCTAATGGGAATGAGATAGCTTGTTCGTTAATTGTACCACCTGCTAAACGGTGAAGTTCAGTGATGATTTGGTGTGTTGGGAATTGGTTGACTACAGTTACTTCTGCATCGTCTTTTGTTGCATATTTGCGGAAAGTTTGGGCAGTTAAAACGCCACCATAACCTGCGCCTAAAATGATGATTTTTTTTGACATAATTAATCCTCCATAATCAGTATTGATGTTAGACTATTTTAATTGTTTATGTTCTTCGTTCACTTGAAGGAAAGCATTAGCGAAACGGAATACTTGTTGTACTTGAGGATCTTTTAGTAAACGCATCATACCAAATAGACCAATTGTTTCAGTACTTTCAGCAGCACGATCTTTTGCTTCAATAGCTGTTGCAGCTAAACCTTTAGCTGATTTTACAACTGGAGTTGCCATTTCTCCTACAGCACCTACAATATCGTTTTTCAAAACATTATCTGTTGTTAGAGATTGTGCCAAATCATATACTTTTGTTAACGTTGTCATCATTTCAGTTAACTTTGGTAATTCGTTTACCAATGCTGTAATAGATTCTTGCACCTCAGGTTTTAATAATTGATCCAATACATCAAGTTTTTCTTGGCTTACAGCTGGTTGTTCAGCTTGTAATTGATTAGTCGTTTCTGACATATCCAATTCTCCTTTGCAATAACTATTTACTTATTATTTGAAAATACAAATAATTGTGATATTTGATCATCTTTCGACATTACATTAGTTCGATAATCCTGGCCAAGCATGCCTGTAATCATCTTTCCCAACGCTCACTTCACTTCAAAAAGTGCTCGAATACCAATCTTAAAAACGATTGCCATTTTGACGATCTATATTCAACCTCTATCCTATAATTTGTGGAATGTACCCACGTTTATAAGCCTACAAATGAATAATACACCTTTCTTTACATAGTTTCCATTAAATTTGAACATTTTATGAGAAAACTTGCACAAATGCATGGATTTCTTTTCTTTTTCCAATATATAACATTGACTTTTCTCATACATATTTTCCCTATTAAACACTATCGAATTTTCACACGATTCCATCTATTGAATTCTTAGTGAAATTTTGTATTTTCATAAGAAAATTCTTCAAAATTTATGTTATTCTACATAATGTGAATCAATTTCATAAGTGCTTTTCTAGTTAAAAAATACGAATATTTTCTAAATAAACAATTCAATAATTCAGATGATATTTCATTTCTAGTATTTACTTAACATGCCGCTCCAGATGGCGCTTTCCGCGGGCGAGCGTTGAGCCTCCTCGGAAGCCCGTACCGTGCTTCACTGCGGGGTCTCACCTATCTCGCTTTCCCGCAGGAGTCGCCATCTTCCGCTTCATAGACAATGTTCTAATAGATATGGCATATAACAAAGGTCCATTTAATGTTCGTGTTTATTATCAAATCTTTAAATTATGAAATTAATTCATGTATGAAACTATTCTATTAATCTAAGGAGGAATTAATTTGACATTATTTAATATTCGACATGCAGAAGGTATACATATTATCGTCGACGTCAAAAAACATAAAAATCATATTGAATTACGTACAACAACAGGTGAAGAATTATTTATCATTGCACTTACTGATGAAAGCTATACGGTTTATGATGATCGTTTTGCTGGTGCTTCGAAACAAATGAATTCAATAGAAGCTTTTCAAATAGATGGTAGCTTTAGAAACTTAGATTTTGATAATATACGTAAATTATTTACAGATTCTTTTGAACGCTTAATGGATGAACTTTCGAAGTATGTTGGTTCTACCGATTTAGTTAACTTAGAAACATTAAAAGAATCCGTAACAAGAGATGTTAAAGGAATTTACTTCAAAATCATTTCAGATACAAAAACTTATCAAATCTAGCTGTAGGTTCCTAATTAGGAACCTTTTTTATTTTGCTCACTATCCACCTATATATAATACACACTGGCTAATAGCGATATAAAAAGCAGGATTTGTAATCGGTGCTTCTACTTCAATTTGTAACTCAATATGAAAAGAATCGTTTTGCAAGTTTGCTCTCCATCTCGCAACCACCCTGTCACTAACTAGAAATGTAGACCAATCTTCCATTTCTTTATGTAACTTCATCAAAAAATCGCCTTTCGTAATAATTAAATCTGGAATCATCTGTTGCCAACCATCGTAAGCAATCGTATATTTTTCATTTATTTTTTTATCTACAGCTTCATAATAGACTTTGCCTTTTCTTGTTATCTTTTTACAAGTAAAGAGTTCTTGCTGCTCAAGATCGTATGTTTTATATGTTAAAAAATATTTGTTTTCCCATAAATGGTCCAAAACACGTTTAACACCATTACTATATATTCTTTGACATGTAAAAATATCTTCTTTTTGCTCGTTTTGGATCACTAAAACGGGTGTTTCTTTTATCGTATTTGGATGTAAATAAGTATAACTATTCATCTGTTGCTCCTGTCTTTTCACCTTTTCTTATCAAAACTATATCGAATAATATTGTACAAAACAAATAAAAGACACCTACTTCAAGTAGGTGCCTATTCTTATCGAATTGTACTTAGATATTCAAATTAAGCATGAACCAATTGAATTTTATTGGCAACACGATTTGTTAATACGCTTGTTGCTTTAGGAAGTACTGCCGTGAAAAGTGGATTTAGAACTGGTGCAGCAAGACCCCCTGCTTTTACTTCTAAATGACCTGTCATTTGAGTTTTATTTGCATCTAATGCCACGTCTTCGAAATAACCTGTTCCTGAAAATTTATCAGATAGACCAGTTAGTTCGAAACTGATTTTAGAAGGTTCTTCCCAGCCGATAATATCAATTTGTACTTTCACTTCTTTTTTTAATACACCTACATTCCCTGCAAATGTCCATGTAGATTGTTTGTCATTTAAAATTTGGTGTTCACGGTATCCTGGTACTAGTGTAGCCCATTTTTCCATTTGACTTACAAAATCCCATACTTCTTTTTGTGGTACTTGAACTTCAACTGTGTGTGAGGCTGTTGCCATTATTGGTCACTACTTTCTCTTAATAGTAATTTCTTGACTTATTATACTATAATGTCTATCAAATAATAGACCTTTAAGACCTAAATTTCCCAATTCATTCACGAATTTGTCCAGTTCCTGATATATAATATTTACTAGAAGTCAATGCAGGTAAGCCCATAGGTCCTCTTGCATGTAGTTTTTGTGTACTAATTCCGATTTCTGCTCCATAGCCAAATTCAAAACCATCAGTAAAACGAGTGGAAGCATTATGATATACAGCTGCTGCATCTACTCCTGTTTGGAATTCTCTTGCATTTTCTAGATTTTCAGTAATAATCGCTTCTGAATGTTTCGTCCCATATTGATTTATATGCTCTATTGACTTGTCCACATTCTTAACAATTTTTGCACTTAAAGTTAATGCTAAGTATTCAGATGCCCAATCTTCTTCCGTTGCTTTTTTTACATTTGGATTCACTTCTTGAACTGTGTTATCTCCAAAAATTGTTATGCCAGCGTTGATCAAGGTTTTCACTAATTCTTCCCCATGCTCTACAAACCAATTTTCATGAATCAACAGACTTTCAGCTGCATTACAAACCGATGGACGCTGTGTTTTAGCATTTAGAACAATATCTTTTGTCATTTGTAAATTTGCTGTTTCATCAATGAAGATATGGCAATTTCCCGCTCCGGTTTCAAGCACAGGCACCGTAGCTTTTGATATAACGGTATCAATTAAATTCTTTCCGCCACGAGGAATGAGTACATCTAAGTAATCTTTTAAATGGAATAGCTCTTCAGCTGCTTCATGGCTTGTATTTTCAATAATTTGTACCGCGTTAATTGGTAATTTCGATTTACTTAATGCTTTATGGATTGAATCGACTAAAGCTATATTTGAAAATTTTGCTGATGAACTTCCACGAAGAATAACAGCATTGCCAGTTTTCAGTGCAAGTGTCGCTGCATCGACTGTGACATTAGGACGAGCTTCATAAATCATCCCTATTACCCCAATTGGAACACGTCTTTTTTCGATATGTAGGCCATTTTCTTTCGTAATATTTTCAAGAACTTCCCCTACTGGATCTAGTAAGCTTTCTACTAATTCAATAGCTTCGACAATTCCATTTATTCTGTCTTCTGTAAGTAAAATTCGGTCCAGAACTGATGGAGATAGTCCTTTTTCTTTACCAGAGATGATATCTTTTTCATTTTCTTTTTGAATTGTTTCTTTATCCATTAATAATTGCTTAGCAATTAACTGTAATGCTTCATTTTTTTCTGTTGTTGACTTTTGATTCATCTCATAGCTTGCTTTCTTGGCTAATTTACCTTTTTCCAAAACTTCCGTCATACTAATACCTCCTTATAGTTGAACCCAACGATCACGATGAATCACTTCTATCGATTGCGTTACAATTTCACTTGTTCTTTTCCCCATCGATTGTTCCAACTGTTCTGAAGAATACAGAACTTCTCCTCTTCCTAAAAGCCCCTGGCTACCATAAACTTCTACAACATCTCCTGTAGAAAATTCGCCGTTTAAGCCAATTACACCTGCAGGTAAAAGACTTTTCCCGTGTTTAATCAACGCAACTTCTGCACCTTTGTCAATTGTAATTCTACCTGCAACAGCTGAGAATAATGAAATCCATTGTTTTTGACTATTCAATATTGGCAACTCATCTTTTTCGATATATGTGCCATCACCATCGCTATTTAAAATAGATAATAGCTTATCTTCTCCTGTACCATGTCCTATGAAAACTTTGACACCTAAATCATAGGCGGTTTTAGCTGCAAGTAATTTGGACTGCATTCCACCAGTTCCTACTTTTGATCCTTCAGAAGTCGCAAAACCAAGTAATTCATCTGTAATTTCAGTTAATCGATTGAAACGAATTGCATCTGGATTCTTTTTAGGATTCGCATTATAAAGACCATTAATATCCGTTAAGATAATAAGTTGATCTGCATGGACTAATCCGCTTACTAATGCAGATAGCATGTCGTTATCACCAAAGGTTAATTCCTTAACAGAAACGGTGTCATTTTCATTGATTATGGGTAAGACTGAGCGTTCTAGCAATTCAGACAGTGTTGCATAGGCATTTTTGTAACGATCTTTTTTTGAAAAATCTGTTCTAGTCAATAAAATCTGTGCAGTCACAATGTCATATTCACTTAACTGCTCTGTATAAGATTGGACAAGCAAGCTTTGACCTACTGCTGCAGCTGCTTGTTTTCCTTTTAAAGTTACAGGTCTTGAAGAATATCCAAGTTTACGGAATCCACATGCAACTGCTCCTGAAGAAACGAGAACAACTTCATGTCCTGCTTGTTTCAATTTAGCAATTGCTCGTATATGATCATGAAATTTTAGCTGGTCTATCTCCCCTTTAGAATTGGTTAGAGAGCTACTACCAATTTTCACAACAATTCGTTTCTTTTCCATCATATTTTCCTCCAATAAAAAAACCCCTTTTCGTCCTAAATATAAGGACGAAAAGGGTTTCTCTTCGTGGTACCACCTTAGTTGAATACCAAATTTGATATTCCACTCATTCCTCATAACGCTTGAGACTGCGCCTAGTTTTGCTAGGAGCTATGAAGTAGGTTCTGCATGGTTCTGTTGCAATGCCTTTCAGCCGGTGAACATCGCTCTCTTTTACAGAAGTGACACACTTACTAGTCTTCACTTACGCTTAATATTACATATAAGAATGCAACAGATTCAGTTGAATGTCAATATTTTAAAATTGATTTTTTATAATGTTCGGTATTTTTTTAATGAGAATATATTTAATACGATAAATACCAATGCAAAGCTTAATAATACCGATAAATCGAATCCGATATCACTAAAGCCATATCCCTTGTACATGACCCCAGTAATCGCATCTGATGCATAATAAAGTGGCATGATTCGTCCAATGTTAGCAAGCCAATCTGCCATACCATCCATCGGAAATAATCCTGTAAAGAATATCTGTGGGACGATTACTAAAGGTATGAATTGCACCATTTGAAACTCTGATGTTGCAAAACTAGATAATAGAATACCAAGTGACAATGCAACTAAAGCTAAACATAAATTAATCAAAAGTACATTCCAAATGGAGCCAACGAGTACAACATCTAATACATTTACTGCATAAAAAACGACGATTAAGGTTTGAATAATAGCAAAAATACCATACCCCATTAAATATCCTAAAACTACTTCATATCGTCTGATTGGAGTTGAAAGCAATCTTTCTAGAGTACCCGTCGTACGTTCTTTTAATAACGCAATTCCTGCGATTAAAAAAACAAAGAAGAAAACGAAAAAGCTTACTAATATTGGACTGATAACATCAAATAATACCGTATCCTTGTCTCCATAAACATAATCGATTGAAATTGGAATAGATTGCTGTGGTTGACCAGAAAGTGCTTGCTTTAGCTTTAATTGAAGTGCTTTTGCACGACTTGGTTGATCATTTTGTAATGTTAATGTAAGCTTGCCATCTTCAACCTTCAACCAGCCATCAAGTTTGTCATCTATGGCCTTTTTGTTTGTTAATTCATCATAAATTTCAACTTTTATATCTGACTTCTCAATTGTTTTCACTATCTTTTCATTTACATTCACAACACCTAATGTAGTATCCACTTCGTCTGAATTAAAAATAAAGTACATCAAACTCAACACAAGTAATGGTGCCAAAAATAGCAATGCCATTGTTCGTTTATCACGTATCATTTGCTGAATAATTCTAGTTATCATTGCTATTAATCTCATGATAGATGACCTCCTGCTTTTAGGAATACATCATCGAAATTATCTGCTTTAAATTGTTTTTTTAATTCTACTGGCATACCTTGTGCAATGATTTTACCCTCTCGCATTAAAGCCAACTCATCACATTTTTCTGCTTCGTCCATCACATGGGTCGTGATGAAAATCGTTTTTTGTTCTTCATCGCGAAGTCTTTCAAGTTCTTGCCAAATTATTTTCTTCAAGGCAGGGTCAATCCCTACAGTTGGTTCGTCTAAAATTAATATTTCTGGATTTTGTATAAGCGCAATAGCTAACGATAATCGACGCTTCATCCCTCCTGAATAATCTTGAACTTTT
>DATMJF010000165.1:0-2033 GCA_035554455.1 Rummeliibacillus sp. | reverse complement strand
AAAATTTCATTATTTACTGAATCGACTATTTTAGCCTTATCTTTTTGTAGTGGTTTTTCAGAGTTAGCTTCATTAGGCTTACACTTTGTATTTACTATATTCTCACCTAAACTCGGTGAATATTTTACAATTTCTTTTTCTGTAAGTGAGTAAAAAAAGTTTTTAAAAGCAATTTCATTTTCTTCTGCTGTGGCTTTACTTGAGGGTACAAAATTATTTTTTGCACAATAATATGCATTTTCTACAACTTGATTCAACTCATCTCTTTTTTGAATAATGCCTGATTCGGCAATATAATAAGTTGCTTGATCAATCCGTTCGCTATCTGTTTGTTTCAAAGTCGAAGCAGTAGTACCCATTAAACCAAGTCCGAGTACAGAGATAACAACAAGTGTCATGATAACAATAATGAGTGTATATCCATTTTCATTATTTGCTGGCATTCTTCTTTTTTTTAACCATTTTTTCATTTATCTCCACTCCTCAAGACAATAGTTGTTTTTGCTTCTGTTAGTTTGCTACGATTATCACTTTTCTCTTTAATATAAATGTTCCATTCATTATCATTTAAAGACTTTGTTACTGTAAAAGTATCTATATTATTTATTAATGTCTCATTATTTTTCTTAATAGTATAGTCTGATTTGTCGAATTGATATTTATTACCATTGACTTCGATGCCGTTAGCTATTGGATTAATTTGGCTTGCAGTAGATTTGCGCATATCTTTCGTTATAACTTTTAATACATATGAAACATCATTTAGTTGTTTGTCTTTAGACAGCTGTTCCTTATATTGATTGGTACTTTCTACTAAGACATTTAGTATAAGAACAGATACTAACCCCATGAGTAAAACTGCTGCAAGTATTTCTACTAATGTCATTCCTCTTTGGTTTTTTAGTATTTTATACATTAATCTACCTTCCATTTCACAACGGTTTCCATTTTAGCTTTTGTGACAGTACCTTCCTTTACCTCAACAATCACATTCATTAAATCGTTATTAACCGAGCCATCAACATTTTTGTTATCAGCTATTCTTAGATTAATAAGAGGATTAGAAGATGGTTTTGTATAGCTTCTGGGGTTAGTTATAGTAGGATCTTCTGGTTTAAATCCTAAGTCGTTTTCTATGATGCTTCTAGTCAGACCATTATCTTTACTGAATTTATAGATTTCCTCCATCTCTGTCTGTGCGAGATAAGTCGCATCTACAATCTGAGCGGAGCTTTTAGTTGTTTGTTTTGTTTGTATAAATAATGTGAAAAAAGAAACTAGTAAGATCACTAATATTACAAAGGAGGCAATGACTTCTACTAATGTGGCACCTTTTTCATTAAAAGGAGATTTAATTTTTTTTGAGGTCATTTCAATAACCTTCTTTCTCTTAAGCTTCTTAAATAATCTATTAGTTATTTCTATTAATAGTTAGACGTTTGATACTTATGATAAATAAGGGAGATAGTTCATCGTCTCTAAATGACCTATCCAAGGCTACAATATTTTATTGAAAATAGGATGGTATAGATTAGAGTAAGGAAAATTATGAATGATTGTTAGATTAAAAAAGTGTGGAAAGTATAAAAAACATTCTATACATCACCAATTAACATACCTTTCAACTTATTATATATCCTTTTATATACAATTGCTATGTGAAATGTCATGTTAATTTTATGTAATTTTTAAATAAATAATAAAATAAGTGTAAAAAGTCATATCTTTTCATGTGGATGTTATTTATAATGGATTCGATAGTTAATTTTACATATATCAGAATAATCGATTCGATTGGAGATGTGAATAAGAGGATGAAGACGATCTCAAAATGGATAACGATAGTATTAATATTTTCAGCATTTCTAATTTCATCTTTAAAATATGTAAATGTTAGTGCTTACGCAGCTTCAAATGGTTCGACTATTGGATCTGTCAGTGTGGAAGATTTATCGGAAAAAGACATGAAAAAACAAATAGATGCGGCAATCGCAGAATGGAAAAATGCCGAAATTTACATAACTGTTGGTGAT
>DATMJF010000164.1:0-7122 GCA_035554455.1 Rummeliibacillus sp. | reverse complement strand
TGGGGGGGCATTATGGTTGTACTCATTATGACTCCATTTATGTTTGTTGGTTTCGATGTTATTCCACAGACAGCTGAAGAAATTAATTTACCTCGTAAACGAATTGGTCAATTATTGGTAATTTCAGTATTGTTAGCAATTATTTGGTATGTTGGGATTATCTTCGGCGTTTCTTATATGTTGACACCAGCAGAAATAGCAAAATCAAGTCTAGTAACAGCTGATGCCATGGCGAAAGCATTTGGCGACAGTAAAATAATGGGGAATGTTCTTGTACTAGGTGGTATTGGCGGTATTTTAACGAGCTGGCTTGGTTTTTATGTAGGTGGAAGTCGTGCAATTTTTGCTTTGGCGAAAGCAGGAATGTTGCCAAAATCATTAGGAGAACTTCATCCGAAATATAAGACACCACATAAAGCGATTTTATTAATTGCTGTACTAACAACTTTAGCGCCATTATTTGGTCGACCAGCACTTGTTTGGCTTGTGGATGCTGGTGGTATGGCATTAGTAGTAGCTTGGGTGCTTGTGGCAATCGCATTTATTGCTTTACGTAAAAAGGAACCTAATTTAAAACGCCCATTTAAAGTACCAGGTGGCACATTAGTTGGCTGGGTTGCAATTATTTTATCAGTAGGGGTTTTAGCACTTTATATGCCAGGGATGCCATCAGCACTCGTTTGGCCATATGAATGGGTCATAATTATTGCTTGGACTGCATTTGGGGCCATCCTTTATAAATATTCAATGAAAAAATATGGAGCAGAAAATGCAAATAAAATAATGGATAAAGAAATTAATCGTATTTTATCTGAAGAAGATTTTGTTAATGGTGATAAGAAAAATAAGCATGTCAATGAACTTACAGAGGATGTTATTTGATAATTTTGTATCACAAAAACATGTTGCCAAGGGGGATGAATGTATGTCGAATTATCGTTTTGCAGTTGATGTCGGAGGCACTTTCACAGATGTTTTTGTTTTTGATGAAGCAGAAAAGAAAATTTCAGTAACGAAAGTATCCTCTACACCAAAAAGTCCAGAGATAGGGATTGTTGCAGGTGTGAAACAAACTGGCTTATCTGGAAAAGATATAATCCAATTTTCGCATGGTACAACAGTTGGGACAAATGCATTAATAGAAAGAAAATTACCGAAAACAGCACTTGTGACATCAAAGGGATTCCGTGATGTTATTGAGATAAGAGATGGTACAAGACTTGATTTATGGGATGCTTATAATGACGTAGCACCACCATATATTAAACGTAGAGATCGCTTTGAAGTGTCAGAACGCACTGACTATGCTGGGGATATTTTAGAAAACATTGATGAAGATGAGGTTCGTCAATTAGGTAAGAAGTTAAAAAAACGTGGTGTTGAATCAGTTGCTATTTGTTTTATAAATGCTTATGTAAATGGAGAAAACGAGACAAAAGTAAAAGAAATTTTACGTGATGAATTAGGTGAAGATGTTTACATTTGTAATTCAAATGATATTTTACCTGAAATTTTCGAAACAGATCGGATGAGTACAACGATTGTTAATGCGGTACTTGGTCCTACAGTTAGTAACTATATTCATCGTTTAGAAGATGAGATGAAGAAGCTTGAATATGAGGGGGATATTCTAGTTTTGCACTCTGGTGGTGGAGTAATGACATCTGAAACAGTCCCACGTTACGCAGCACGGTTAGCCAGCTCAGGTATTGCAGCTGGAGCGATTGCGAGTAAATATATTGCTAACCTTTGTGGTTATAAAAATGCGATTGGTTTTGATATGGGTGGGACAAGTACAGATATTTCACTTATGTACGAAGGTGAGTTGCGTATTACAAAGGATTGGTATATTGAATATGGTTATCCAATAGGCTTTCCAAGCATAGAAATTCTAACAATAGGCGCAGGCGGTGGTAGTATTTCTTGGACAGATGAAGGTGGTTCACTTCGTAATGGTCCGCAAAGTGCAGGAGCAGAGCCTGGCCCAGCTAGTTATAGTCGAGGTGGTACAAAGCCAACAAATACTGATGCTAATGTAGTATTAGGTCGTTTAGGGATGAATTTATTAGATGGTAAAATGTCGTTAGACAAAAAAGCGGCAGAAAAAGTGATTCGTGATAGTATTGCAAAAACATTTGATTTAGGTGTTGCAGAAGCTGCAGATTCTATTCTAAAAGTCGCAAATGCAAATATGTGTGATGCATTACGATTAATATCTGTTCGTCGTGGATATGATCCACGAGATTTTGCATTAGTTGCTTTTGGTGGTGCTGGTGGTATGCATGGTGCTTATTTAGCAAAGGAAATGGATATTCCAATGTTGATTATCCCGCCATATGCTGGTGTTGCTGCAGCAATGGGTTGCTTAATGGTAGATGTTCAGCACGATATTACGAAAACATTTATGGCAAATGCCAAGAAAATTACAGTAGATGAGTTAGATCATGAATTTGCATCTATGGAAACTGATGCTTTTGCTTTATTAAAAGAAGAAGGTATTGCAGAGGAAGATATGAACTTTATCCGTTATGTCGATATGCGATACGCGGGACAATGGCGATCTTTATCAATTACAGTCAGCAAACTTACTTCTATGGAGGATGTATTAGAACAATTCCATAGAGAACATGAGCGTGAATTTGCCTTCTTTAATCCTTCTCAAGAAGTAGAGGTTTATGGCTTACGCGTAGCTGCAATCGGTATTGTTGAGAAACCAGAGTTACCTAAAGTGCTTGTTGAAGGTACATTAGAAGATGCTTTTGTTGAAGAAAGACCAGTATACTTTGAAGAATCAAAAGGTTTTGTCAATACACCGGTTTATCATCGTGACAAATTGCCAACAGATATTCAAATTCAAGGACCGGCAGTTATTAACCAACTAGATTCTACAATTTTAATTCCACCAACATTTATCGCGAAAGTTGATGAATACCGCAATATACTTGTTCAATATTAAATTGCAAAGGAGACTGGCCATGACAACAAAACCGGAATTATTCCAAAGTAAATTAGATCCTGTCACATTTGAGGTCTTGAAAAATGCATATGTCAATTTGGTTGACCAAATGTCAGAACAAATTTTAAGAACTTGTTATTCATTTGTTATTTATAACCGTGATTTCAGTTCGGCTATTTGTGATGCTAATGGGAATACAGTCATGCAAGGAACACAAGATATTTCTGTTCACGTTGGTACCCTACATTTAACAGCAAAAGCAGTAATAGAAGATTTCAAAGATGATATTCACCCCGGTGATGTATTTATTATAAATGATCCATACCGTGGGGGGACACACTTTAATGATACTCGATTGGTTCGCCCTGTATTTTATGATGGTCGTTTAATATCCTTTATGCAAGTTAATGGTCACTGGGCGGATATGGGTGGTTCTGTGCCAGGATCATTTGATATTAAATCAAAAGAGCACTTTGGCGAAGGGATGCGTATTCCACCGACTCGTATTATTAGTAAAGGTATATTTTTAAAGGATGTCGCAAATTTAATCGTATCAAATATGCGTATTCCTGAAGAACGCCTTGGTGATTTGCGTTCACAAGTGGAAGCGACAAAAGTAGGAGAAACACAGTTGCTTGCTCTTATTGATAAATACGGTATTGATACGATTGAGACAGCATTCGCAGAAGTACAAGACTATGTTGAGAGACTTGCACGATCGCATATTCGAGCATTACCAAATGGTACATGGGAAACGACAGATTATCTTGATATGGATCCACAGCTTGGAGATGGTCTAATCCCAATTCAAATTAAAATGACGATTCAAGATGATGAGGTTTTCTATGATTTAAGCGGTTCACATCGATATATAGGTTGCTTCTTAAATGCGGGGTTTGGTGCATCCATGTCAGCGGCTTATGCGGGAACGAAGACATTTTTCCCTGATATCCCGTTAAACTCGGGTTTTTATAGAGCTGTTCATATTGAATTACCTGAAAATTCAGTCGTTAATGCACCGTATCCAATTGCAGTAACGGGATTTTGTTCAGGCGCTTACGAGAAAATCTTAAATGCTTGTTTTGACTTATGGTCGCGTATTATGCCAGAGCGCGCCCTAGCATGCTCTTTCAATCTTGAATATTTGTTAATTGGTGGTTGGGATACACGTCAAGATCGAAATTACTTTATGTGGTATGACTGGATGGCTGGTGGTCATGGTGGTCGGCATAAAAGAGATGGTGCAAATGCGATGTCTCCAGTATTTGGAGTAGGTCTAAGTGTACAACCGTGTGAAGGACAAGAAAGATTATCTCCGGTCGTAACGACAAAGCATGAAATTGTTATCGATTCGGGTGGCCCAGGCCAATACCGAGGTGGGTGTGGTGTAGAAAAAGGCGGTATTCTAACAGAAATTGAGGATACTGTGATGTCTTATTGTTGTGACCGTTCACGTTCTATTACATGGGGAATATCAGGTGGCCTTCCATCATCTCCACATGGTGCTTGGTTAAATCCAAATAAAGAAAATGAACAGTTTTTAGGAGCAATTTTTTCTAATGTTGAAGTGAAAAAAGGCGATTCATTTACACGTCCATCAGCGGGTGGTGGTGGATTAGGCGACCCACTTTTACGAGATCCAAAAACTGTATTAGAAGATGTTATTGATGAGTACGTATCAATCGAGCGTGCGAAAAAGGATTATGGGGTCATTATCGTGGAGCTTGATCGCGATCTTGATTTATTTGAAATTAATGAAATTGCGACTGAAAAGGAACGTGCTCATATCCGCGAAAATCGCAAAGCTTGGTTACATGAGGATATTGCTGTAGTAGAAGAACAGTATTTGAACGGTGATATCGATGAATACGATTTAATACGCAAACATGGAGTTATTTTTGATCATGATACAAAAAAGGCATTACCTATATCAACAAAGCAATACCGTGATATGTTACAGCAAAGAATGGTGCCATATTGGAAATAGAGAAATTGGAGGGATAATATGAGTCAGCAAACAATCGTAAAATCATATGGGAATTATATTAATGGCGAATGGATAGGAAAGGATTTACCTACACGTGATGTAATCAATCCAGTAACAAACGAAGTTATTGGGCATGTACCAAATGGCGGTACAAAGGAAACAAAAGAAGCGATCGAAGCAGCGCATATTGCATTTGCAACTTGGTCACAAACTACGGCTTATGATAGAGGTAAGTTACTTCGCAAGCTTCATGAACTAGTACTTGAAAATAAGGAAGAGTTAGCGAAAACGATGACTCTAGAGATGGGCAAACCAATTCGTGAATCTCGCGGAGAAGTTGATTCTGTTGCTTCGTTTTTAGATTGGTATGCAGAAGAAGGAAAACGGATTTATGGAGAAACAATTCCAACGCATAATTCAAATAAGCGTTTGCAAGTTTGGAAGAAACCAGTTGGCGTTGTAGGAGCTATTACACCATGGAATTTCCCAGCGGGTATGCTAGCTCGAAAAATGGGTCCAGCACTTGCAGCAGGTTGTACAATTGTTATTAAGCCATCGAGTGAAAGTCCATTAACTGCGATAAAAATAGTAGAATTATGTGAACAAGCAGGATTCCCGAAAGGTGTTGTCAACTTGGTAACTGGTTCGTCACAAGAAATTGGCGACGAACTAATGGCAAATCAAAAAGTCCGGAAAATTACATTTACGGGATCAACAGAAGTCGGTAAGCAATTAATTGAACAAAGTGCCGCACAAGTAAAACGTTTATCATTAGAACTTGGAGGTCATGCTCCAGTAATTGTATTAGATGATGCCAATATTGATCTAGCAGTACGAGAAGCAGTTGCTTCAGCATTCCGTAACACTGGTCAAACCTGTGTCTGTGCAAATCGTATTTATGTACAGGAAGGAATTCATGATCAATTTGTGGAGAGATTTGTTGAGGCTGTAGAAGGTCTACATGTAGCAAATAGTATTGAAGAAACGGCAGATATTGGTCCGCTCATTAATAAGGCAAGTTTAAATAAAGTAATTGAACAAGTAGAAGATGCTGTACAAAAAGGTGCCAAGGTAGCTTGCGGTGGTGAAAGATTACAAGATCTTGGAGAGAATTTCTATAAGCCAACTGTACTTTGCAATGTAGATCCTTCTATGATTGTTATGCATGAAGAAACGTTTGGGCCCTTAGCACCAATTCAAAAAATTACTTCCATTGAAGAAGCAGCAACTTTAGCAAATGACACGCCTTACGGTTTAGCTGCATATGTTTTTACTAACAATGTATCTAAAGGCATGAAACTGATTGAAAAATTAGAATATGGAATTATTGGGTGGAATGATGGCGTACCTTCTACAACACAAGCACCATTTGGCGGAATGAAGGAAAGTGGTGTTGGACGTGAAGGTGGACATGAGGGAATAGAACCATATATTGAATCACAGTTTGTATCGATCAGCTTAGAATAATAGTTCTAAATTTTTGAAGTATTGTCTATTTCTATCTCGGTATAGTATGATATTTACGTAGGTGAATTTTCATAAGATTACCGAGGGGGATGGGATTATGAATACTATATTTATTGCAGGTCATGCAAGACTTCCTTCAGGGATGGCCGCAAAAAATATATATGAAACTTTAACAATTACTGCAGAAATTGATAAGAAATATGGGGTTATCGTTGCAGCAAGTTGTACACTTGCAACACATCATAGTCAAGTATTTGTTGAGAGTTTATTAAGAGGTTATAGTTTACAAGACGGTATTGAAACGCCTATTAAAGTTGTTAAGGAACATTACTTGGGAAAAGCAGGTAATGCACTGGTATCATCTTTAAAAGATTTATTTAAACAATATGAACAACATGTTCATGTGAAATGCCATAATTGATGTTAAAGGGCACTCTTCAAAGTCTTATTGAGGACTTAAGAAGGTGCCCTTTCTATCATTTTGCAATTAAAGTATTCATAGAAGTATATTTATTCGATGGGTCTTTTTTGATCATCCAGTGTAAAACCTTCTCCACTAACATCGTGGACTTCAGATAAAGACATGAAAGCATGTGGATCAACTGAAAGAACAATACTTTTTAATTTGAACATTTCATTCTTCCCAACTACACAATAGATTACTTCACGATCATCTTTAGTGTAATAACCATAACCTCTTAAGAAGGTAACG
>DATMJF010000163.1:0-9402 GCA_035554455.1 Rummeliibacillus sp. | reverse complement strand
TAAATATTCGCCATCAGAAAATTTTTCTGCTTCTTCATAGCGCTTTAAGCATAAATATTGGTCACGTGATTTCGCTAAACGTACATCGATTGTTAAATCTAAATATTGTTGCAATTTATAAATATCGCCGCCCTCTTTCACGAGCTGGTCGATTAGTGTTTCATCTGCACACGCTATTAATGCCGGTTTTCCTGTATAACGAGCATATGCAATCGCAGGCAAAAGATATGCGATTGTTTTTCCTGTACCTACTCCCGCTTCTGCGAAAAGAACAGACTTTTCACGCAATACTTTTTCGATTTGATAGGCCATGAAAATTTGCTCATCGCGACATTCTAGCCCTTTTTCGGGTAGTTCGTCGTATAAAATATCACCAATCCAGTCTCCTAGTGAATCAAAGAAAGACTTTTCCTTGGATAAGGCAAATGGTATAGATTGTCTCATTCAAATTCCCCTCTCGTACAGACAACGAAACGGAAGGGGTCTCCCCCTCCCGTCAAATACATATTCATAAAATAAGTCTATAATATTATAGACAAGTTCATGTAATAATAAAATATGATTTTGCAACAGTGAATAGTAATTTATTTTTCATCTTTTATCATTAATCTTGTTTTGGTGTACGTTTACCCCAAAATTGATAATAATCTGTTTTGATAAATCCATTGAATAGTTTGCGTTTCTTCGTTGCTTTTTTTCCATATAACGCTTCAAAGTTTTCCATTGATGATAACATATAAACTGACCATGATGGATACTTATTCATCATAATACCCATATCATTTATCATTTCCTCAAGTGCTTCTTTATCACCGATACGTTCTCCATATGGTGGGTTTCCAATCATAACCCCATCCGTAAGATGCGTTGTAAAATCTGTTACTTGCATTTGTTTCCAAGAAATTAAATCAGCAAACCCAGCTTCACGGGCATTTGTTTTAGCAATTTCCACCATACGATGATCGATATCTGATCCGAAAATTTGAAGAGGTCGATCATAATTTGCAACATCTTCAACTTCCATACGAACTTCATCCCAAATTTTTTGCTTCATCCACGGCCAGGCTTCACTAATAAAATCACGATTATAGCCTGGAGCCATATTTTGTCCAATCATTGCAGCCTCTAAGGCGATTGTACCTGAACCACAGAAAGGATCTACGAATGGACGACTTGGATGCCATTTGGAAATATAAACAAGAGCAGCAGCCAATGTTTCTTTTAATGGCGCTTCCCCCTGATCTAATCGATAACCACGTTTATGCAAGCCTGCACCGCTCGTATCAATCGTCAACATTGCTTCATCTTTTAAAATAGAAACTTCAATCTTATATTTAGGACCAGTTTCTTCTAAGAAACCAAGTCGTTTGTAATAATATTTCATACGTTCAACAATTGCCTTTTTAGTAATTGCCTGGCAATCAGGAACACTAAATAACTTAGATTTTACTGATTTACCTGAAACAGGAAACTCAGCATCAACAGGCAAGTACTTTTCCCATTCGATTGCTCTAACACCTTCGAATAATTGTTCAAACGTTTTGGCAGGGAATTTTCCAGCTACGATTTTCACACGGTCTGCTACACGTAACCATAAATTTGTTTTTGCGATATCCCTTTCATCGCCTTCAAAATATACTTTGCCGTTCTCTGTAGTTGTTGTATATCCTAAAGATTTTAGTTCATCAGCTACAATAGATTCTAGACCCATTGCCGCTGTGGCTACTAATTGAAATTTCGTCATACTTACTTCCCTTCTAACTCTAATTCCCAAAATTCTAGGAATTCCATTAGTTTTTCTAATGGAAGCGGTTTTGAATAGTAATATCCTTGAATCATATCACAATCCATACTATCGAGCAATTTAACTTGTTCACTCTGTTCAACACCTTCTGCGATTACTTTCATATGTAAACGGTGTGCCATTTGAATAATCGCATCAACAACAGCTTGATTATCATTTAACGAGCAAATGTGTTGAATAAAACTTCGGTCAATTTTCAAAAAGTTTAATGGGAATTGTACCAAATAACTAAGTGACGAATAACCTGTACCAAAATCATCGATTGAAAGCTTAAATCCCATTTGTTTTAATTTTACTAATTTCCGAATCGTTTCTCTTTCATTATTCATTATGGTACGTTCTGTTAGTTCTAATTCAAATTGGCGTGCTGGTAAATTATTTTTCATAAATATTTGTTCTATTGAATTTATAAATCCTTGTTGATGGAAATGAATACTTGATATGTTTATTGCAATCGGTACATTCTTATAACCTGAATTTGCTAGTATATGTGCGTCTTGGCATGCGCGATCAATAATACATTCACTAATAGGAATAATTAAACCAGTTTCTTCTGCATATGGAATAAATTCAGCTGGTGAAACATTGCCGAGTTTTTCATTGTTCCATCTCACAAGTGCTTCAACACCAATGATTTGATGTTTTTTTATATCTACTTTTGGCTGATAGTATAGTTCAAAACTTTTTTGCTCAATTGCTCTTCGTAACTCATTATCTAAAAGTAATGCTCGTTTTGCATCTGTTTGTAAATCATCAAAATAAAACGCAAATTGATTTTTGCCATTTTCCTTTGCAAAATACATCGCCTTATCAGCTTTATTTAATAATGTCTCTGTGTCTTCACCATCATGCGGATATATGCTTATACCAATACTTGATGAGATATATAATTTTTGATCTTCGATGATGAATGGTTCTTCTAAAAGATGAATAATCTTTTCACCTAAATGGACAGCTTCACGAGGGTGATGGATATTTGTAAACGTAATAACAAACTCATCACCTCCGTAACGTGCCAATATATCTTTATTTTTTAGCAATGTTTGTATTCGCTTTGTAACTTCAACAAGCAATTGATCTCCAACAGCATGGCCAAGTGTATCATTCACTTGTTTAAATCGATCTAAGTCCAAAAACAGAATTGCATGTTGATAATTATGGCCTTTAGATGAATCCAATAAAACATTCATACGTTCGTTATAGGCAAAACGATTTGAAATACCAGTAAGGGAGTCTGTCATTGCACGTTTTTTTAGTTCACTCTCAATATTTTTTTCGTCTGATAAATCAGAAAATACTCCGCAATACCCTAAAACACTACCATCATTACTTTCTACTTTCATAATTTTAAGCCATTCTGGGTATACGTCCCCTGTTTTTCGACGGTTCCATATTTCTCCCTGCCATTCACCTTTTTGACAGAGCTCATTCCACATTAGTTTATAGAACTCTTTTCCATGAACGCCAGATTGCAAAACATCAGGCTTTTTCCCTATTACTTCTTCTTTTTTATATCCAGTAACAAATTCAAAAGCAGGATTCACATCAACAATCTTACTATTTACGTCAGTAATCATTACTCCCTCTGAGATTGAATCAAGGATCATAGGTGTTATGTATTTACAATTGTCGGAAATATTGGCTTGTCTAATGGTTATTTGTAAATCTTGTTTCATCATCGTTATTATCACCATTTCCCTAAAAGAAAGGCTCTCCAGGAACTGGAGAGCCTGACTATTCATGTTTAGCATCATTAAAAGACCATAAGCCATGTTTTGTGCCCAAGTACTATAACGGCTTACGCCTTGTACGACTGGGTAGTAATCATCTATCTACGAGAGTATAAATACTTTCGTCTCTCCATCCATTCATTTCCTTCAGGAGAACGCCCCTACCATAATTTGGGTTGCTCACTCGCGGGGTTTACCTCGTTCCACCTGTTACGTTTCCGTAACAGCTTCGTCACTGTGGCACTTTCAGAGAGTTTCAACCATATCCCATAAGGACTTAGGTTTTCCTCCCGCCGTCAGCCATTAGACTGCCTTAGCTTATTTATTCACTAAGCACGAACACTACGGTCATCTCAGAGCCGTGCGAGCATGGACTTTCCTCAACAACGTCAAGCGTTGCAGCGATTACTTGTTCTTTTATGATGACTTTGACTATTATATCTCTAAAGTTTTTCTATTTCAAGCGTTTCTTATTGAATTATATTGTGAAAATATTGTGAAACACAGTTTAATCATAAAGCTTGTCGCCGAATACATGCTTTTCTAAATTAGCAATACGTTTTAAAATATCAAAATTTGTATTGTTAGCATAAGCTGGAGATGGCACTTGACGTCTTGCTTCTGGTGATGATGTTTGTGATTGTGTTGTTTTCAACTCATTTTTCAATAGATCTATTTCTTCTTGTTTTTTTGCTAATACTTTTTCAAAAGATTCATAGTCTTGAATGATAATATCTAAAAATTGATCTACTTCATCTTGACTATAGCCTCTAATACCTGTTTTAAAATCTTTATCTAATATCGTTTTAGCTGATAATTTGATGTCCATATTCATCTTCCTTCCATATAAACGTAGGTCTTATAATTATAGCACATTTCCCCGAAGTTTATCGTAGTTGCTTCCATTGTTTAGCAAAATTATTCATATTATTTCCCAAGCAATAATTTTTTCTTTTCATTTCGCAGGCATCTTTTTTCTATTTCTTTTAATTTTCTTTGTTTCTGATCCTTTTCCCATAATAAGCTATCTTGTACAAGTTGATATGCTTGTTTAGTATAAAAAAGAGCTTGCTCATAATTTTGATGACGATGTTCATCAATTTTAGCTAGTTCTATATAAGCAATAATTTGCTGACGTTCTTCGATATAGGGGATTGCTTGATTAAAAGAATAATATGCCTGCTCAAAATTGTGCTGCTTTTTTTGTTGAAATGCTAAATGAAAAAATGCATAACCTGTCTCATTGCTATTATATTGACGTGTTACTTGTTCTAATATTTCCCCACTTTTTGCACTATCAGATAAATCCCCAAACCATTTCCCAATGTTCGTATAAGTAGTTGCAGACTCTTCTTGTATACCTTCACATAATAATTTTGTTGCCTGAATGTATAAGGTGATTAAAGATAATAAATCATTTTCATTGTGTTCAAGAATTTTCATCAATGTACTAGGGTCACCGCTTTTTACTGCATCTAAATAGATAATAGGCGCAAGGTAACCTGGTATATCTCCCTTACGATGGAATCCAAGTTTTTCCTCTTCTACTTGTGACAGTTTCATTCGGGATAAGTCATTTTTCCATATACGCTTTGAGCCATGTAACAGGTCGATTTGCTTCTGCTCAGGTAACTTAGGTAAATCCTTTTTATGCAAAGTAAAGCGCGTTTGTAACTGTGGCCAATCGAAACTTTTACCATTATACGTAACAATGGTTTTATTTTCCTTCCAAAGTTTTGATTCCCATAAAAACGCGACTTCATGGCTTGGATCTGCTAATACAAATTGCTTTAATACAAATCCATCTTGTTCGGCTTCTAATATACCGTTCAAAAAGATCTGCGTACCAACACCTTTTAAGCCAGTAGTCTCCGTATCATAAAACACTAAATTGACATCATCCGTTAATGCAATCGGATGCTGATGATTAGTACTTTCCCATAATTGAAATGCATCATAAAGTTCACCTAAGTGAAAATCTCCATGCTGATATTCAGCTGGATAATGCTTTTCAAGTAAAAAAACTGTACCATAATCGTTGTCAATTCTCTTCAACCCTACTTCTTCCCATTGTTTCGCATATACTGGCTCTGCAGGCTTTTTAAACACTTTTTTTTGCTCTTGTTCAGTTTTTGATACCTTTTTTAGCATCTTCTTCATTTGAAGAATTTTATTTTCATATGACATTTAATCATCCAACTCTGCTAATAAAATTGATTTCAAAAAAGTTAATACTTGTTTTTTTTCATCACTATTCAAGTCTTGTGCACCTATACATGAAGGACATCCATTTTGACATGGACAGTTAGCAACATGTTCATAGACATGATGCAATAAATCTTCCCATAAATCATATACACGTTCGCTCAGTCCAATACCTCCTGGATAGCGATCATATACAAAAAACGTAGGTTTTTCTGAATGTGTTGCTTTCACTTGTGGCACAACATGTACATCGCTACGATCACTTTGGATGAATAATGGTATAAAACTATTCATCGCATATGAAACGCCTGTCATTGCTCCTGTTAAATCATCTTCCTTCCAGTGTTCAGGTTGGTTGAATGATAGCCATGTTCCACTTGTATGAAGTTCTTCTGGTGGCAAATGGATTGGACCACTCCCGATATTGTCATGAGTCCCAAATCGTATTTTCTTGAAAACGGTAGCTGTGGCGAGTGTCATGATATCTCCGAACGCCACCTCTCCATGGCCAATCGTTCTACTTTTATCTTCACTAATGACTTTTAGTTCTACTGCTAAATTGGCATCAGTAAAATAATCAACATCTACCTCTCGAACATATGCCTTTTTTTCTTCCCAATCTAATTTTTCCACTTGGAACTGGGTCCCTTGATGTAAATAAATGGCTTCTTCATGAAGTAATGTTAATGCACTATAGCGATCCATTTCACCAATGACTTTAGTATGCGCTGGAATGGATTGATCAATGATTACAACATTTTCCTGAGAAGCTGATCTTAGGCTAATGTCATGTGCTGGAAAACTATCACTCATCCAATGCCATTTATCTGAAGTCTTTAGAAGCACGCCCTCTTCTTGTAAATATTCTAAGAAATCTTGTACTTCAAATTCTGCATACGTATCATCTACTCGAAATGGTAATTCAAACGAGGCGCATTTTAAATGGTCCATTAGGATTAACATATTTTCTGGGTATACTCTTGCCTCTTCAGGTGAACTTTCAAATAGATACTGTGGGTGTTTGATAATATATTGATCCAATGCAGTGGACTGAGCAACGTAAATAATCAATGCATCATCTTGTCTTCTACCCGCACGTCCTGATTGTTGCCATGCACTTGCAATATTACCTGGGTACCCCGTCATGATACATGCTTGTAATTGACCAATATCAACTCCCAATTCTAACGCATTGGTTGAAACAACACATTGTATCGTGCCATCTCGTAAACCTTTTTCAATAACACGGCGTTCAGATGGTAAATAGCCACCTCGATACCCTCGAATTGTCTCATCCTGAATTTTCTTTGCAGTAAGTGATTTCATATAAGTGACGAGCATTTCAACACGTACTCTACTTTTTGCAAAAATAATTGTTTGGATTTTCGAATTATATAACTCTTTTGCTAAGTCACGTACTTCTAAAATAGCACTTCTTCTAACGCCGAAAGTCGGATGGATAATTGGTGGATTGTAAAATAAAAATGTTTTCTTTCCAATTGGAGCTCCGTTATCAGTGATTAATTGATGCTTTGTATTTGTTAAATTCTCAGCTAATTCTTTTGGATTTTTTATTGTAGCTGATGTACAGATAAAAACTGGATGGCTACCATAAAAGTGGCATATTCTTAAAAGGCGTCTAAGTACATGTGCTACATGTGAACCAAAGACTCCTTTATACGTATGCAGTTCATCTACGACAATATACTGTAAATTTTCAAATAATGAAACCCATTTTGTATGATGAGGCAGTATTCCTGAATGTAACATATCTGGATTAGTCATCACTATATGGCCTGCTTTACGAACTTTTTGCCGAATCCCAGGTGCAGTATCTCCATCATATGTATAACTTAAAATTTCTTCTCCACTATCTTCGATTAACTTATTTAGATCACTTTTTTGATCTTGTGCAAGAGCCTTTGTTGGGAATAAATATAGTGCTCTAGACACACTATTTTCCATTATGTCTTGCAAAACGGGTAAATGATAACATAATGATTTACCCGAGGCAGTTGGCGTAACAGCCGTAAATGATTGACCATTTGTTGCGTATTCAAACGCTTCTCTTTGATGAGAGTATAGTTTGCTGATACCTCTTTTATGTAATGCTTTAATAAGAGAAGGGTGTAAATTAGTTGGAAAATCGACTAATTTAGGTTGCTGAGCTGGAATCGTATGCACGTATTCGACTCGGTCTTGCATTTCAGGATTCGATTGCCAATCTTGCAGTAATTCTTCAATAGATTTTCTTTTACTCATTAGTTGACTCATCCTTTTGTAAAATACGTTGCAATGTTTCTAATGTATATGTAACCGATTGAATCGATTGAAATAATCGTTTTTTACTCGTTTTTTGATGAAATGATTGGACTATAAACTGATCCATTGCTTCAACAGCATTTTGGACTTGAATTTTATGCATATACTTTGGCTTATAAGCATCTATCCAGGTTTCAACTTCGTTTTGCCAAGTTAAAAGCTTTGTGTGGTATAAATCAGCATGCGGCTTTACATCATTAAAAAAATCAGGAGATGTGTCAGTTTCTCTCATTTTCAGAAATCTCTGCCAACATTCTTTGCATTCTTCTAGTAATTCATCTGTTAAAATTTGTAACATTACACACACCTCCATTTTCAATTTACTTCTTACTTATTAGTGTATCAAAAAAGATATCATTTCACTACTTTAAAGCGAACAAATATTCTTTTTGCTGTTCAATTAAATCAAGGCGGTTTGCTACATGTGTAATATTCTTTTCAAGTGTTTTGTTATACATTTCTTCTTCATGGTTCACTCTGTTTTGTAAAAGTTCGTCCACCATTTCAATTAAAGTTATTAGCTTGTTTATTTTTCGCATAATGTATCGCCTCCTGCTATAACTTTTCAAGGTGGAAATAGTAATTCCTTTGCTGAGGACAAAACAAGTGCATATTCGACGATAATAGTTTTATTTTTCAGCTTATTTCTCATGAATTTCTCATCAAATAATTACTTTGGTTTATGGTATTATAGAATGCAGATGAGGTGTTATTATGGCTATTCGATATCCAAATGGAAAAAAATACACGCCCACATCAAAACAAGAGACAAATCTTTTGAAAAAGAAAGATTTATCTTATAGTAATCGTGGGAAAACTCTAGAAGAAGAAATAGACGAAACAAATGAATTTTATCAACAACGAGACATTGCAGTTATTCATAAGAAACCTGTTCCCATACAAATCGTCAAAGTAGAGTACCCATCAAGGAGTGCTGCAGTTATTCGCGAGGCATATTTCCGAACACCATCAACAACCGACTACAATGGTGTCTATGAAGGTTACTACATTGATTTCGATGCAAAAGAGACAGAAAATAAAACATCTTTTCCATTGAAAAATGTTCACCCTCACCAAGTCTCTCATATGGAGTCTTCGGCTAAACAGAAGGGAATTTGTTTTTTATTAGTGCGTTTTTCTTCCTTAGAACGCTATTTTGTAGTACCTTTAGAAATGCTGTTATCAGCATGGGATAGAATGTTAAAGGGTGGAAGAAAGTCTATTCCACTAAGTGAGTTTGAGGGACAAGCAATTGAAATTCAGTCTGGCTATGTCCCAAGACTAGATTATTTAAAAGCAATCACACAATTGCTACCATAACTTGATCGTAGTTATGAGAAA
>DATMJF010000162.1:0-3819 GCA_035554455.1 Rummeliibacillus sp. | reverse complement strand
TTCGATGTTTAACTTAAGAAAACGAACATATTACCTTTGACTAGACTTTGTTTACTCTATATCCTATGGAATATTATGATGGAGCGAAAGACGGCGACTCCTCGAAAATGCATTCGCATTTCCTTCGTACGCTGTTAATTCAGTGAGGTTTTCATAGTCCTGCGGGAAAAGCAAGCCAAGCAAGACCCTGCGCGAACGTAGTGAGGCCTCTGAAAAAGTCAAAATGCATGAATTTTAATAATAAAATTTTGTGATGCAATTCGTCCGTCTGTAGCGGAAATAAAGAGCTTATCATTTATATAAATTAAGCATATAATATTCGTATTTTTTAACTAGAAAAGCATTTTCATTCGTTTCATTAGAAGGGTACTAAGTAGATTAAAAGCATGAAAATAATACTAAAATAATCAACATTGATTTATAAAAAATTAGAGTTTAGATTAATCCACTTAAGTAATTAGGGAGAGAATTAAACCAAATGGAAAATATTTTAGTTAGTATTAACTGTATCACGTATAATCATGGAAAATATATATCCGATGCAATTGATAGTTTTTTAATGCAAAAAACAAAATTTAAGTACGAAATATTAATTCATGATGATGCCTCCACAGATAGCACAGCAGACATAATTAGAGAGTATGAAAAGAAATATCCAGATTTAATAAAGCCAATTTACCAAACAGTAAATCAGTATTCAAAAGGTGTACATGTATCTTATATAAATGATAAAAGGGCAAAAGGAAAATATCTAGCTTTTTGTGAAGGTGATGATTACTGGACAGATCCATATAAACTACAAAAACAAGTAGACTACATGGAAAAGCATCCGGAATGTAGCCTGTGTGTTCATGCAGGATACGTAGTGTCTGCATCAGAAAAAAAACTAAAAAATAATAATCGTCCAAATAAAGGAAATAAAATATTCAAGGTTGATGAAGTAATTGCTGGGGGGGGAGCGCTTTTCTTAACTAATTCCATATTATATCCAACAAAGTTTTCTTATGATAGACCAGAATTTTTAATAAATGCACCAGTTGGTGATTATCCTTTGGTTATAAATTTAGCACTTTTAGGTTCAGTTTATTATATGGATGAATTCATGTCTTCATATCGTGTAGGAGATAGTGGTTCATGGACATCTAGAAATATGTCAAATATTGAGAATGTGATAAAGCACTTTGATGAAATTGCAACTATGCTAGATGAAATAAATTTATTTACAGATTATAAATTTGAAAAAGCTATTAAATGGAAAAAGAATAATAATAAGTTTTTTCTATTAATAAAACAGCGGAAGTTCAAGGAGGCAAAAACAGGTGAATTTAAAGATATATATTTAAAAGTAGGATTTCGAAGAAAACTAATAATATTATTTGATCAATATCTTCCAAGTTTTTTAATGTTTTTAAAAACAATAAAAAGGAAGTTGAATAGATGAGCTATGAGATAACAAAATCTAAAGTGCTTTCTTCACTCTTGTGGAAACTTATGGAGCGAGGGGGGACGCAAGGAGTCCAATTTATTGTGACGATTGTGTTAGCTCGCCTCCTGTTACCAAAGGAATTTGGGTTAATCGTTCTTGTAACAATATTTATTTCGATTTCTGGAATTTTTGTGCAAAGTGGTTTTAATACAGCTCTGATTCAGAAGAAAGATGCAGATGAAGCTGATTTTTCATCTGTCTTTTGTTTGAGTTTAATGGTTGCTTTTCTACTATATGTGATTCTTTTTTGTACTGCCCCATTTTTAGCTACATTTCTTGAACAACCTAAATTCGTACCAATACTGAGGATTCTCTCATTTACATTGTTTTTTGGTGCTATTAACACGATCCAGATAGCCATAATAACACGGAATATGCAGTTTAAAAAGCTATTCGTTAGTAGCTTTGGAGCTATCATTATTTCCGGTATTGTAGGGATCGTCATGGCATATGCTAGCTTTGGTATATGGGCTTTGGTAGGACAACAATTAACAAATCAGTTCATGATTACAATCATATTATGGTTTACTGTAAAATGGAGACCTCGATTAATCTTTTCTATAGTAAGAGTTAAAAGTCTATTCTCATTTGGATGGAAATTGCTAGCATCAGCTTTGATAGATACACTAACTTCAAATTTACAAAGTCTAATAGTTGGAAAAATGTTTAGCCCTGCAACATTGGGTTTTTTTAATAGGGGAGAGCAATTCCCAACTCTAATTATTAATAATATCGATGGGTCTATCCAATCAGTTATGTTGCCTACCTTAGTATCACATCAGGATGATAGACAAAAAGTAAAAGAGATTATGAGTAGATCGATTGTAACGAGTTCGTTTATTATCTTTCCAATTATGGTTGGAATGGCTGTTATTGCAGAGCCATTAATAAAGCTTCTATTAACTGAGAAATGGTTACCCGCAGTTCCTTTTTTGCAAATATCTTGTGCTGTTTATGCATTATGGCCGATTCATACGGCAAATTTGCAAGTGATGAATGCTTTAGGCCGAAGTGGTCTTTTTTTAAAATTAGAAATTGTTAAGAAAGTAATTAGTGTCATCATCCTAATAATCAGTTTACCATTTGGTATTTATGCACTGGTTTGGGGGGGATTTATCAGTAGTGTCTTTTCAACATTTATTAACGCATTTCCTAATAAAAAGTTAATAAATTATAGTTTTTGGGAGCAGTGGAGAGATATTATTCCTTCATTAGTTTTATCAATTGTTATGGGCGCTGCAGTATATACGATTCATTGGTTTGAGATGCCTGCTATATTAACGTTATTCATACAAGTGTTTATAGGAATCGTTATTTATATAGGATTAGCAAAGATAATCAAACTTGAATGTTATTTATATCTAATATTGACATTGAAAGAGATCTTAAGAAATCAAAGAGTTCAAAGAAATTAAATTAAACTTAGTGAATAGTGAAGTGTAATAATTATATTATCGTATTAGTAGTTTTTTTCTGGAAAATTTGAGCACAAGCAGGGAGTTTGATGACTCAGAATTTGAAATGTTATTCAAGTTGTAAGAAAAATTTTTATGAAACTAGTTTTAGCGCCATAAAGTAGAAATGCGATGCCATCAACAATGAATAGTATTTAGGTCTAATGAATCTGGAAGTGAATATGATTATGTTGGTATTAAGACCTGCAGAATGGAATATTTATTTATTTAGGGAGAAGTGAATGGCAATTTCAACTGGATTTAATGAAAATATAAAATTTTTTGTATAGATGAGGAGAAAGTATATGAAAAAAAGAGTATGCTTAAGAGCATTTGAATATGGTGATTTAGAATTTTTAAATGAATTAAGGAATGATGATATACTGTTTGAACTAACTTGTGGAAACAAATATTATATTTCCTCTGAGCGTGATAAAAAATGGATTGAAGATAAAATATTCAATAATTATAACCAATTATATTTAATAATTTGTAGTAATGATAGTGGAAGACCAATTGGATACACTTGTGCAACGAATATCGATTATATTAATAGAAAGTGCGAATATGGGGGAATCATCATATCGAAAGAATTGGCTGGTAATGGGTATGCATTTGAAGCAGGCCTATTGTTTTTAGATCATTTATTTGGAGAACTTGGTTTGAATATGATATATACTTTCTGCAGAGAAGACCATAAAGCAACAATAAGATTGTTAGAAAAATCTGGGTTTAAAATCGAAGGGAAAATAAGAGATTTAGTGTATAAAAGAGGTGAATTTCACAACGCGTATATATGTACGCTATTAAGTACTGATTATTTAGTGAATGAATAGCAAAATAAATGATATTAAAACACATGCTGTTGAATGATGGAAC
>DATMJF010000161.1:0-3097 GCA_035554455.1 Rummeliibacillus sp. | reverse complement strand
CGTTGCAATAAAAATGTATATCACTAAAAATTCATATGTTATAATATGAATTTTGCATTATGAAATGGGTTCAGTCATATAAATAATAAGATAGCTATGATACTTAAAAATTTTGCATTTTCAAATAGCTTAGTATATAATTACAAAAAAGTTGAAGGGAGCTGTAAGCTTATGGATCGTACATTAATGAAAAAATATAACAAACAGGCATTAATTTTCGTAGCGATACATTCAATTTTCTTTTTGAATCTCGCTTTTGACTTCTTAGAGATCCACTAAGGCTTAAAATGAATATGATTATACAGATAATAAATGCTTCTTCTCCGACGGAAAACACATTTCGCCTTTGAAGAAGCATTTTTTTATTTAAAATGGATAAATTATAGAGTTATAGAGTTAGCAAAAGGAGTGATTACAACTTGCAATCATTTGAGAAGGCATTTGAACACGTAGAACGTCCATTTGCTTGGGTCGATATGAATGCTCTTGATGCAAATATTCGATTTATCAACCATCATGTCAAAGATAAAAATGTTCGGATTGCAACGAAATCCATTCGTTCCATTCCATTACTTAGATATTTAAATGAAAAGTTATCTAATGTATCGGGATTGATGACTTTTACAGCAAGTGAAACATGTTATTTGTTAGAAAATGGCTTTGACCATTTACTCCTTGGTTATCCAGTTTTGGAAGAACAAAGCGTACTAGAGTTATATAATTATATAAAAAAAGGCTATGATGTGTGTTTTATGGTGGATGATATTCGACAAGCAAAATGGTTAAACACATTAGCAAAACGTTCGAATGTAAGTGTTGGAATATGTATCGATATCAATCTATCAATTGAACTACCATTTATCTATTTTGGTACAAGGCGTTCTGCAATAACAAATTTAAAGGATTTAACGAACTTAATAGAATTGTTAAAAAAACAAACGCATTTACATATTGAGGGTGTGATGGGCTATGAAGCACAACTCGCAGGTGTTGGTGATTTGCCAATACAAAAATGGAAACGGCCAGTGATTCAACAATTGCAAAAGGTATCAAAAAATCGTGTTGCAAAGTTTCGAAAGGAAGCGGTTGATTTCATTTTAGCTGAAATTGGGGAGGTAGAATTTGTTAACGGTGGAGGATCTGGAAGTGTAGATTTTACAGCACAAAGTTCAGAGGTAACAGAAATTACAATTGGCTCTGCATTTTTTAATCCAGCATTATTCGATCAATATAGTCAATTAAATTTACAGCCTGCTGCTGGTTTTGCATTACGCGTGACAAGAAACCCAGAATCAGATGTTGTAGTTTGTCATGGGGGTGGTTATATTGCTTCAGGAGCTATTGGGATAGATAAGCAACCCGTTCCTTATGAAGCTCAGCATTTTGACTTTTTCCCACTTGAAGGTGCTGGAGAAGTACAAACACCACTAAAAATAAAGGATCATCAGAATATTAAGATTGGAGATACAATTTATTTTCGTCATGCAAAAGCTGGTGAATTATGTGAACGTTTTACACAGTTAGAAGCTGTAAGAAGTGGTCAACATGTGAATTGTTTCAATACTTATAGGGGGGAAGGAAAATGTTTTCTGTAAAAGATTGGGTAGATACACGTAAGTGGCAAAATTGGGCTGGAAATGTGAAAGGAATCCCAACTCAATCCTTATTACCACATGATACTAAACAGCTTTCTAATTTAATCTGGAATACACAAAAACAGCATAGAACGATACGAGTAACTGGAGCAGCACATTCTTTTAGTCCAATCGCGAAACCAGATGATATTGCCATTTCTCTTCATAATATGCGTGGGTTAATTGATATTAATAGGGACACGGGTGAAGCCACATTTTGGGCAGGTACTTATTTGTATGAAATTGGTCCAATATTGGCTCAGTTCGGTTTTGCACTTGCGAATATGGGAGATATACATGAACAAACACTTGCAGGTGCTATTGCAACAGGGACACATGGAACAGGGGTGACATTGGGTTCTTTATCCAGCCAAGTTGTTATGTGGGGGTTTGTAGACGGATTAGGAAATTATCATGAACATACTAGAGGCGACGATGACTTATCAAGAGCCTTACACATATCATTAGGGCTTTTAGGTGTGCTAGTTAAAGTGACCATTAAAACAGTTCCGCTATACAGCTTAAAATGTCAATCAATCCATTCCTCTTTTGATGAGGCAAACACAGACTGGGACATGATGATTCGTGAACATCGTCATGTTGAATGGTTTTACTTCCCAGGAGCAGAGCAAATTCAAGTGAAAATAATGGATCAAATCCCTATTGTTGAACAGTCTAAGAAATTTAAAGCGGTAGAAGATTTAAAAAGTAATGTAATTGAAAACGGCCTTTTATATGTTGTTTCAGAAGTCTGTAAAAGACAGCCTAAAGCTACAAAATGGGTCAGTAACTTAGCTTCTAAAAGTGTGCCAACAGGCGTAAAAAAAGGTCTAAGCTATGAAATTTTCCCATCACCTCGTAAAGTGAAATTTTTAGAAATGGAATATGCAATCCCTTTGGGAAAATTCCATGATTGTATGGAAGAAATACACTTTACTTTAAAATCGCATCCATTCAAAGTGCACTTTCCTATTGAATGTAGAACATCAAAGGGAGAAAATGGCCTTTTAAGCCCAACACAAGACAGAGAATGTGCATTTATAGCTTTTCATATGTATAGGGGAATGGATGAAAAAGACTATTTTAGATGGGTACAAACATTGATGAAAAAATATAATGGTAGACCGCATTGGGGGAAAATGAATTATCTAACAAAGGAACATATACTAGAGCTCTACCCAAATTATCCAATCTTCCTTCAATTACGAAAAAAATATGATCCTGAAAATGTTTTTGTTACGGATTATTTCAAAAAACTTATTGAATGAACAGAATAACATATAACATCATGGTGTAAAAAAATAGTTAGATGATGTTAGGTTGAAATATTCAAAATAGATTCAATTAATTAATTTTTCTAAAAACTTTAATTTTATCATAACTTAGCGAAAAATTAATATAAAGGGAATGAAAACGTATACATTTAAGATTTAATTTTTTAAATTGAGTGACAATTCAAAAAA
>DATMJF010000160.1:0-3171 GCA_035554455.1 Rummeliibacillus sp. | reverse complement strand
TTTATGGAAAAGAAGATTAATTCTAAAGTAATATTAATAACTTTCATCATTGGTGCATTTTTTGTAATATTAAACGAAACCTTATTGAATATTGCTTTAACTAAGTTAATGACTGTATTCAACGTTGATGCTCCAACTGTTCAGTGGTTGGCAACTGGGTTTATGCTTGTTATGGGTATTTTAATGCCAATTTCCGCATCATTAATTCAATGGTTCACTACAAGACAATTGTTTGTAGGTGTTATGACTATTTTTTTAATTGGAACAATGATTGCTGCTTGTGCAGTGAATTTTCCAATGTTGTTAATCGGTCGTATGGTACAAGCAATTGGTACAGGGGTGTTAATCCCTGTTATTATGAATGCTTTGCTCTTACTTTATCCTCCTGAAGTGCGTGGGAAAATTTTGGGGACCTTTGGCTTGGTTATCATGTTTGCACCTGCACTGGGGCCTACTTTATCGGGGGTAATTGTTGATTTATTCGGTTGGCGATGGTTATTCTTATTTGTTATACCTTTCGTGTTATTTTCAATTGCATTTGCGTTAAAATATTTACAAAATGTCGGAGAGGTTACACGTCCTAAGATAGATATTATATCGATTATTCTCTCAACTATTGGTATTGGTGGAATGATTTATGGTTTTAGTAGTGCTGGAGAACATTCAAGCGGTTTCTTATCAACAACAAGCATTTCTATTATCATGATTAGCATAATTAGCTTAGTTCTATTTATTCTGCGCCAGTTGAAATTAGATCAACCACTATTGGATGTTCGTGTATTCAAATATAAAAGTTATACAAGAGGCGTTAGTCTTTTTGTTATTGTTATTATGGCGATGTTTGCATCTGAAATTGTAATGCCAATGTATTTACAAGGACCTCTCGGATACACTGCAAAGGTAGCTGGATTATTGTTATTGCCAGGTGCGTTATTAAACGGCTTGATGTCACCAGTAATGGGTACTTTATTTGATAAATATGGTCCTAGAAAATTAATAATTCCTGGTACAATTATGTTGATTGGGGTCATGATATTCTTTAGTAATATCACTCCTTCAATACCGATATGGTCTTTCATAATGGTATATATCATATTGATGCTATCTATTTCAGCAATTATGATGCCAGCTCAAACAAATGGATTAAATGAATTACCGAAGCATCTATATCCACACGGCACAGCTATTGCAAATACTTTGCAACCAATTGCAGGAGCACTTGGAGTCTCTATCTTTGTAAGTATTATGACCCAAAGTACTCAAAGTCAAATTGAAAAACAACCAACTCCGGTAACAGAACAGTTAATGAATGAAGCCATGACAATCGGCGTACACCATGCCTACTGGTTTGCCTTATTCTTATGTTGTATTGCTTTCTTTATTGCGCTATTTATCAAAAAGGCAATTGTTCCAGAATCTGATACGGAGTCTTGAAGTAAGGTTTTCATTCGCTAAGTTATAGATTTATCATATAGTGTTGAATAATTAGATCCTCATTTTTAGTGATACCACTGAAAATGAGGATTTTTTATAAAGAATGTTAATCAGAATGTCTAAAGTACTACGGAAAATAAAGTAAACATTTTGATTTCGCAAAAATACTTAATTATTTTTTGATTGAAGAGGAAGCTTATCGGAATGATTTTTTATGAGAAGATTTAATGAAAATTTTTATTGACAAAGTTTGTTTACAGGTATAAAATTCTAAATCGTAACCATTACTATTCAAAGAGGGAGGATTTATACGTTTTTTTAGATTGCATTTAATTAGGATATATAAAATACATTACTACAAAAATAAACGTATTACACAAGAGAAATTTGAATGAACAAGACTCACCTCGATTTAAAAATTATCTTTGCATCGCGAAACAAATAAAAATGAGTTAAAGATTTATTTTTTATTGCAAGAATAGAACAGTATATTTTTTTAGGTATTTTTAAAACGTAATCATTACTATTAAGGAGGCTGTAATAAATGAAAAATAAACTTCCAGTTACCGTCTTAAGCGGTTATCTTGGTGCGGGTAAGACAACTATTTTAAACCATGTGTTGCAAAATGAACAAAATTTACGTATTGCGGTCATTGTAAATGACATGAGCGAAATCAATATCGATGCTTCTCTTATAGAGCAAGGAAGTGGTATTTCAAGAACAGAAGAAAAATTTGTTGAGCTATCGAATGGTTGCATTTGTTGTACATTGCGTGAAGACTTATTGATTGAAGTACAGAAACTCGCTGAACGAGGCAATATTGACTACATAGTCATTGAATCAACAGGTATTAGCGAACCAATTCCTGTTGCTCAGACATTTTCTTATATCGATGAAGAATTGGGTATTGATTTAACCGCAAGTTGCTCGTTAGATACGATGGTAACGGTCGTTGATGCAAATCGATTTTGGACTGATTTTCAATCCGGTGAGAGTTTGTTGGATCGTAAAGAAGCTGCTGGTGAATTAGATGAACGAGAGGTTGCAGATTTACTAATTGACCAAATTGAATTTTGTGATGTTCTTATTTTGAACAAATGCGATCTAGTAACAGAGGAGCAGTTAGAACGTCTTGAAGGGGTTTTACGTACATTGCAGCCAGAAGCAAAATTTATTCGTACAACTCATGGTGAAATTGATCCGCAGGAAATTTTAAACACAAAACGATTTGATTTTGAACACGTAGCCAATTCTGCAGGTTGGTTAAAAGAACTCGAAATAGGTCATGAAAACCATACACCAGAAACGGAGGAATATGGTATTAGTTCTTTTACCTATACACGAACAATGCCATTTCATCCTAAACGTTTCAAAGATTGGGCGGAGAATATGCCTCTTGAAATTGTTCGATCAAAAGGAATCATCTGGAGTGCTTGTCATAATGATATCGCCATTCTCTTCTCACAAGCCGGCTCTTCTATTAATATCTCACCGTTATCTTACTGGGTTGCTGCATTACCGCAGGGGCAGCAAAAACAAATTCTTATCCAAAATCCTGAAGTAATGGATAAATGGGATCCGGTATTTGGAGATCGTAATACGCAATTAGTCATTATCGGTATGGATCTACCAAAAGATGAAATTACAAAACAATTAGATTATTGCCTTTTAACAGACGAAGAGTTTAATGGTAATTGGCATACATTGGAAAATCCGTTTAATTGGGAATTAAGATA